>NZ_JBGSQZ010000038.1:0-11099 GCF_041737865.1 Chamaesiphon sp. | reverse complement strand
ACCCGCCCAGTCCATAACATGCTGGTATCAAAGGTCAGATATATTTCGGGGTCTTGCCAATTGGCAAATACTGCTTTTACTATTGGGCTATATAGTTTAGCTGGATTAATGCGTGGATTATTCACCCAGCGTGACAACCTTACTGGTTTTTTGGATAAAAACAGTTTAACAGTTCTCCTCTCTTTTTTCCTCAAACCCATTACTCATCAGCTTTTACGATAATTCTTACGGACTTTTGTCCGTCAATCAGCTTTAGGCTTTAGGCTTTAGGTTTTAGGTTTTAGGCTTTAGGTTTTAGGCTTTAGGTTTTCAGGGTTTGGGTTTTCAGGGTTTAGGACGCAAGCGTCCACCATCCACCATCCACCATCCACTAATTTAGCCGTTTAAGCGAAATCGGAATTAATCTTTGACCTGTAGGTAAAAGGATCTTGAGCGTGATATTGTCTCGATCGAGACATTTGTATGGTAACTTTACTGGTGGTAAATCGCGATCGCCAAATGGCATAAATAATCGATCGCCAGTGAGTTTTATATTTGTACCTAAGTTAACTTTAGTCGTCATTCGCCGATAATTTTGAGAATTAAATGTCAAAGTACTATCAGAGTTCACCTGAAATCTAGCTGTGGCATTACCAGACAATCCCAAACCGATCTTATCAACTATAGCTCCATCTGTGTTTTTTAGGATAAATCTTTGTTCGAGATCGAATGCTTCAAATACAGCATTACCATCTTTATTAATGGTAACTTTTGCATATCCCAGCAGTTGCGGTTCGATAGCTTTAGCTTGACTAAAAGTTTGAATGCTCGGCAACCAATACGCAGCTAAATCGTTAATTTGCCAAGTGCCCACATAACAGTATGGCTCCCCAAGTGGCGATGGGGGAATCTCTACTTTGGGAGCTGGTGGGGTTTTTGCGGCGATGGGAGATGCCAAAAGCTGCTGAGGAGGGGGGATTGAGTTAGCACGATCTACCAGCCGCAGTGCAATGCGAGATTTGGATTTACGTGCAGGTTTTCCAGTCGCCGTAAAATCATACTGTTGACCTTGATGGGGATTAGTAGTCGTCAAACATAGTTGCGATACCTCGCTGACAACGGGAAAACTAAACCTAGAATCAGCGGGATTTGCCCTAGCAGATTCAGAATTATTACTTACATCATTATGGAAAAATCGTAATGTTTTGGATCGATCGTATAGAGCAAATTTGACAATACCTACTCCAACAGTTTTAACCTTTAGTGTAATGCGGGTATCTGGTTCTACCGATAATCCATAACAGACTTCTCCTGAAGGATTTGTCGGCGATGGTGTGAGTGAGCCTACATACGATTGTCCCAAGGTCATCGGTACTACGGTGACAGCAGATCTGGCTGATACAGCTAAAGGATGAGCGAGTATGAGTAGCGGCAAAATCCGCAGAATTGATAGCTGGGACATATTGATAGTTAAGCACTCGTTGGTGGGGCCTCTCCAATCGAGAATCGAGCAGTAACGTCTGTTTAGATCTAACGATTGTGGCGGTACATAGCCAAGCTCGATCGATTTTTAGAAAGGAGTTATAGATCCATACTGCCCAATTAAGATCTAAATTGACCACTTCAATTGAAAAATGATACCAATATATGTAATCTGACAGTTTGGATCGGCTCGGTAATATTAGTAATATAGCGATCGTAAATGAGCAGCACAAGACAGGCAGACTTTGCTTGATGTGCGATGATTTCAATCGCTGTGCTGTCCGCACCGCTCGTGAGCGGTTGCGATGATTAAGAAATCGTATAATTTGCGAGCTGAGTGTGGCGATCGCGATTACAGTAGAAAGCAAACCAGGTCAACTATTGGTTTCGATCTGCTACCTACTATCCCAGAACATCATCATGGAGACCCAAGATTTGCTACTAATGGTGTTATTACTTTCACCAGGATTGTTATTATCTGTGACGATTATGCTCACCTTTGCTGCTGGTGGTTAAATAGATATTAACGATCGATTGCCAGCTAATTTACCAGTCTGGTTGGGTCAAGCTCCGCGCCTGATGGTAACAGTTTTCGGCTGATTCCCACTGTTGGAGACTGCTGTGAACTCTCCCTTTATTAAACCAGAATTCAGGATTTTCGGGATCTAGACCTGTAGCTTGCTCGAAGCTAAATAGGGCATTGTCCAGCCGATGGAGTTCGAGTAGACAATTCCCCCGACTATTCCAGGCTGCTGCTCGATCTGGATCGAGATTGAGGGCGATCTCGTAGTCGGCTAATGCTGCTTCAAATTCTCGCCGCAGCAGGTGAATATTCCCGATCCGATACCAAGCGGGAGTATATTCTGGATCGAGTTTTACCGCTCGACCGAGACTGGAAATTGCGGCATCGATTTGACCGAGAGCTTGCTGGGCGATCGATTGTTTGTACCAAGTTGTGGCATCATCATCGCGCAGTTTGAGACTGGTTTGATAGCAGTGTAGAGCCTCAGGATACTGTTGGAGGTTGAGATGAGTCGTACCCTGATTATTCCAGCCGCTGGGGTCTTCAGGGGCAACCTTGGTGGCTTGGTGATAACTATGGATGGCAGCTTCTAAGTTACCTAATTGAAATAGGGCATTGCCGCGACTATTCCAGGCGCGGGTAGTCAAAGATGTGGCTGCACTACTGGGCGATGTGCCGATTGCTACTGTCGGTGATAGTGTCAAGGCGCGATCGAAGCTAGCAACAGCAGATTCCCAGCGACCGATTTCGAGTAAAGCATTGCCGCGATAGTGATATGCTTGCCGATCGTCGGGGTTGAGAATCGCACAGTTATCATAACAGGCGATTGCATCTTCATATTTTTGGAGGTGGAACAGGGCGACGCCACGATTGAGCCAGACGAGCGGATCTTGCCTGTCGATATCGACACTTTTTTCGTAACAGGCTAGAGCTTCTTGCCAGCAGCCGAGGTGTTGTAGTGCCAGCCCGCGACCATTCCAGGCATTGGCATCATCAGGGTGAATTTCGAGGCTCCGTTCGTGGGCGGTGGCAGCCTCTTCATAACGATTGAGGTGAAATAAAGCCTTACCCCGATTGTGCCAACTTTGATAAAACTGGGGCTGGAGTGCTAGGGATCGATCGTAGCTGTCGATCGCTTCTTCAAACCGTCTGAGCGATCCGAGGACATTCCCGTGATTATTCCAGGTGTAATAATCTTCGGGTTTGAGTGCGAGAGCGCGTTCGTAGCTATCGAGGGCGGGTGTCAACTGCCCTAACTGAAATAGTAGATTTCCCTGTTGATACCATGCGGGCGCATAGTTTGGATCTAATTCTAGACAGCAGTGGTAACTATGAAGGTTCTCGGTGGGATCGGTATGGAGTTGAAACTGAGCCTGTCCGCGCTGGTACCAAGCCAAGCTAAAATTTGGATCGAACTCGATCGCTCGATTGTAACTATTGAGGGCATCTTCCCACCGCTCTAGGTTGCCTAATAGATAGCCGCGATGGTACCAAGTTTCGGCACAGTCGGGTGCTAGTTCCAAAGCTTGACGGTAGGCACTCAGAGCTGAATAAAAGTCGCCTTGATGGTATTGAGCCTGTCCTAATAACAGCCAACTGCTAGCGCGTGGTTGAAGATCGGTGGCTGTTTGGAGACTAGCAACAGCGATATTATAGTCGCCGAGTTCGATCGCCACCCGCCCATGCTGCTCCCAAGCGTCGGCATGTTCGGGATTGAGTTCGATCGCGCGGATACAGGCTAGCGAAGCGGTTGCCCATTCGCCTTGAGCTGCTTGGACGCGACTTTGGTTGTAGAGGATCGCATAATTTTGGGGATCGAGACTGAGGGCGCGCTCGTAGCAGCTATTTGCTTCTTCCCAGCGATAGAGGGCGGCTAGAGCCAAACCTTTGTCATACCAAGCTGCTGGTTCATTTTCATTGAGTTTGAGCGCGACTTCGTAGCAAGCTAGAGCCGCTTCCCACCGTCGTAATTGAGCCAAAACTCGACCGTGGCTATAGCAGAGATCGTAACTAGCAGATGTCAAACTAGTGACTCGTTGGTAACATATTGCCGATCGTTCCCATTCCTGCAACTGTTGGAGAGCTTTGCCTTGACGATACCAAGCTTCAGCACGGCTGGGCTGAAGCTTGGTGACTTGGGCATAGGCAAATACAGCATCGGGTAATTGCTCTAGTTGCCAGAGGAGATTGCCCAACCCATACCAAGTATCGGGATCTTGGGGGTAAAATTCGACCGCTCGATCGTAAGCAGCCAGCGCACCTTCTGGATCGCCAATTTGGGTTAATTCTTTGCCCAAGTTGTGCCAAGCGGGATGATAATCTGGCTGAATTTCAATGGCTTGGCGATAGCTGTCGATCGCCTCTTGTTGGCGACCGAGATGTGCTAGAGTCAACCCGCGATCGTTCCAACTGTGATAATCTTGGGCATTAAGTTCGATCGCCCGATCGTACGCTGCTAGTGCTGCGGGATAAAGTTGGAGATTGAGCAGAGTTCTCGCTTGAAGGTACCAAATAGTAGCAGCAGTCACATCAATTTTTAGAGCTTGCTGATAGCTATAGAGAGCATCTTCCCAGCCTTCTAAGTGGGAAAAAGCATAACCGCGCTGACACCAACCCTCGAAGCTATTTCGCTCGATCGCCAGAGCTGCATCATAACTAGCAATTGCTTCGGCATAGCGGTTGAGTTTGAATAGTGACTGTCCTTTACCCTGATGGGCGGGATGAAAAGTTGGATCGATCGCGATCGCCCGATCGAAATTTGTTACTGCATACTCATGTCTACCCAATGCTGCCAGAGCATTACCGCGCTCGTACCAGGCGCGATCGAAATTAGGATCGATTGCGATCGCCCGATCGTAACTCTCCAATGCTGCGGTATATTCTTGCTGCAACCCTTGAACGATCCCATGACTCAGCCAGATCGCCGGATCTTTGGCTCTGAGTCGTAGTGCCCGATCGAAGCTATCTTGTGCTTCAGGATACCATCCGATTGCGACCAAAGCTTTGCCGCGATCGTCCCAAGCTTGGTAGTTTTCGGCAGAGAGGGCGATCGCCCGATCGTAGCACGTCACTGCGTCCTGGTTGCGCTCCAACTGAGCCAAAGCTTGCCCCCGACTATGCCAGATGTAGGGATCGTCTGGCTGAAAGTTAATTGCCCGATCGTAACTGTCGATCGCCTCAGTATATTTACCCTGATGCGCCAAGGCGATCCCCTGATTGTACCAAGCCGGATAAAATTCGGGATTGAGCTTGAGGGTATGATTGTAGCTACTAATTGCCTCTTGATGCCGTCCTAAATGAAACAGCACAAATCCGAGATTATTCCAAGCTTGATGATAGTCTGGTTTGAGCTTGAGGGTGCGATCGTAGCAGTCCAAAGCCTGTTCGTACTGGCTCAGGTGAAACAATGCCATCCCCTTGTTGTACCAAGCCTGATGAAATTGCGGCTGAAGTTTTAGAGTTCGATCGTAGCTACAGATTGCCGCATCGTAGTTTTGAAGATGAAATTGGGCTACCCCAAGATTATTCCAAGCTGTATAAAAATCTGGATCTAGTCGCGTCGCCTGTTCGTAGCAATTTATCGCTGCGTCAAATTTACTAAGTTTAAACAGGGTTTTGCCCTGATTATTCCAGGCATCGCTATGTGTAGATTCTAGTTGGGTGGCTTTGCGGTAGCAGTCGAGGGCGTGTTCGTATCGCCGCAGTTGAAACATCACCTTGCCCCGATTGTTCCAGGCTTCGGCATCTCTGGGTAAGAGTGTGGTGGCTTGAGTGTAACAGTTGAGAGCTTCTTGGGGTCGATCGAGTTGGGCGAGGATATTGCCGCGATTCGTCCAACCTTCAGCAAACTGCGGCTGTAATTTTGTCACCATTTCATATCTACGGAGCGCGGGTTCCAACTCACCTAGATGAAACAAAATATTCCCGCAATGGTTCCAAGCCTGATAAAAATCCGGTTGGAGTTGAGTAACTTTGGTATGAGCTGCCAAAGCTGCTTCAAAATCACCTAATAAGAATAATACTTTGCCTTTGTTACACCAAGCTGCTTGAAAATCAGGTGCCAAATCCAGCGCACAGTTATAACATCGGAGGGCATCCTGAAAACCTTTTTGCTCGAAGTGAGCGACTCCTAAATTATTCCAAGCTTGATAAAATTGCGAATCCAGTTCTGTTGCTTTTTGATAAGACTGGATCGCTGCGGCGATCTGCCCCAACTGAAATAATACTTGACCTCGATTGTTCCAAGCAAACCGATCGCTCGGATCGATTTGTAAACTCCGCTCATAACAAGCATAGGCTGCTTGAGCCTGTCCGATCCTAAATAATAACCAGCCTTTGTGGGATAAAGTCAATCGATCGTCTGGCTTGATTTCTAGTGCTCGATCGTATGCTGCCAGTGCTTTATCATACTCCTGGATTTCAAATAAAGTTCGACCTTTCTGGTACCAAGCAAAATGATCGTGGGGATGTTCGTTCGCGCTGCTTTCTTGCAAGTCAATCGCTCGATCGCAACTCTCGATCGTTTCGGCATAGCGTCCCAATTGAAATAGTACCCAGCCTTGATTTGCCCAAGCTTCAGCATCTTGAGGTTGGAGTTCGATCGCTTGTTCGTAAGAGCTTAGAGCTTCCTCCAATCGCCCTAGTCCCACCAAAACCCACCCCAGATTTGCCCAAGCTTCCTGCTTGTGGGGTTGTAATTCGATCGTTTTGCTGTAACAAGCCAAAGCGACATCCAACTTACCTGCATTACGATACGAATTTCCTTGACTGTACCAAGCTTCTGAGTCGTCTGTAGGCACGGGATAATTTGGGGATGCGGACTTTTGAGCAAAATCTGATTTCATTGTCTCATATTCGGCGATGGCTGTCGAAGATATCGGTTTATTTTGAGGAGATTTAGTCGCACCACGTTTTAGAGATGAGGATATTGCAGTAGCCCCTGGTAAAGAATTGCTGTCGATCGATGTATCCTTGCTAGTAGAGATTTGTACTTGTGTCTGTGCTGACTTTTTCCGATGTCTGCTACCGAGCCAAAATCTACTTACCATAATTATTTTAAAAGATATTCATCAAGCTGCAACAGATCGGAGCTACTCCCTTTCCAGTGTCAAATTGCGGAGTTCGTCCTGCCTTTGTTTCCACGGCTCGGGGAACCCGAGACGACGACCATGGAACGAACCCAAGCTAGACATTGTAGGGTGTGAATGGTGAATGGTGAATCAAGTCTAAAGTATTACCAGCCACAACTATAGCAATCGCTCACGAGCGGTTAAGATATGCAAAAATCCTTGCCCAGATCGCGGACTTCTCTGGGAAGTCGGGGATCTGTCCGCAGCGATATGACAACAGCCGTAGATGATTATTTGTCAATTTAGCGATTTTAATTTAAGGTATTAAAAATGTATATTAAATGGTAGTAATTAGTCGATCGGTATCGGTTTTTACAGTAATTTAATTAATGTAAATTACATGACATGAATATCCTCGATCGTTACAAATTTGGACAAACGATCTAGGAGGATATTTAGAAATAAGGACTACGCAACAACTCAAACAGAATTGTAATACTACACAGTAACCTTGTTAAAGGAGGGTTAGACGGGTCTTCTAGGATTTAGAAGCGATCCCCTGATGCTTTCCATTTAGCCTCTAAAATTGTCAGCCTGAAAATTACGAGGCGTTGCGGAGGAGGAGCGAAAAGATCGAGCGGTGGGAGATGGGAACGATCGTCCAAGCGCATCCAGACAGTGCTTAACAAAGCGCAGAAGCTATGGCTTCGGGGTTTAAATCCCCACGCGTCGGGGAACCCGACACGACACCTCTAGGTGGATTGCTTTTAGGGTACTCTCAGCACTTTTGGCTGTCAACTGTACTGGGCGGGGGACCCGCCCACACAACTGTCAACTGTTAAACCACTTTGAGTGTAGGTAGCAACTTGAGTTAATTAGGCATCAATATCCCAGCAATTGTAACGATCGGCATAATAATCGAGTAGCCGCTCTAGCAACAGCCGATCTGAGTGTGTCAATCGATCTGCTCCGTTAACTTCTAAACCGCCAAGCTGACTCTCAGTGTAGCTAAATTCTCGATCGATCGGAGTCAAAACAGCGACAGTTAGCCCCGCAATTTGCTGCAAATGAGCGGCTACTTCGCGGTACACTGCCAAGGGCATCTGGTAGTTACAGATTGTAAATTTTGGAGTCAGAGGAATCATCGGGATCGGCTGATATTTGGAAAGACTGATTGCTACCTACTCTAAGTGCCAACGACTAGAAGTCTTTGCTAGTGTGGCCAAGTCCGCCTTTACCTACGGCACGCTACAAATGAGGCGGACTGAGTAAATATTCCGCCCGCGTTGCAGCACGAGGCTGGTTACTTCATCAACACTTGTGCCGCCGCAGCAATACCCGCACCAGGAGTGCCAGTATGACCGAGTTCGGCGATCGTGGCTTCTAGGGCAGAGATCGCAGTGAGGATATCGCGATCGCTAACAAAGCCTAAATGACCGATTCTAAAGATCTTACCCTTGAGATGATCCTGACCGCCAGCGAGGACGATATCAAACTTCTTCTTCATCACACTTCGCACCTGCTCCGCATCCACAGTCGTGGGTGCAACCGCCGTAATCGCTGCACTACCATGTCCATCGGGTGCATATAGAGCCAAACCCATTGCTGTCACTGCGGCGCGGGTAGCGTGCATGAGTCTTTGGTGACGGGCAAAAATCTGTTCTAGCCCTTCTGCCTGCATCATCTTTAGGGCAGCTTGGAGCGCGAAAATCAGGTTGACTGGGGGCGTAAATGGGGTAGTGTTTTTAGCTGCATCTTTGCTGTATTTACCCAAATCCATATAATAGCGGGGTAATTTGGCAACTTTATAAGCCGCCCATGCCTTGGAGCTAACCGTCACAAAACCCAAACCAGGCGGGATCATGAAGCCTTTTTGGGAGCCAGAGCAAACCACATCCAGCTCCCATCGATCGATCGGCACATCCACCGCTCCTAGGCTAGTGACGGCATCAATGATGCTCAAAGCACCGTGGGCTTTGATGTATTTGGCGATCGATTCTAGGTCGTTGATGACGCCTGTAGATGTCTCGCTATGAGTGACGATGACTCCTTTGATTGCTTTGGTAGTATCGGCATCCAATGCGGATTTGACACGATCGGGATCGATCGGTTGTCCCCAAGGTGCGGTGACTTCCTGGACATCCAACGCGAATGCTTTGGCAACTTCCGCCCAACGTTCGCCAAATTTACCATTGTGAACGACCAAAACTCGATCGCCAGGACTGAAGAAATTAATCATCCCTGCTTCCATCGCCCCAGTGCCTGAGACAGTCAACATCAACACATCATTTTGAGTTTGGTGCAACCACTTGAGATTGGCGGTGACATCTGCCATGATCTGACTGAACTCACCACTACGGTGCCCGATCGGGTGCTTGGCTAGAGCCAACAAGACGTTTTCTGGTACTGGCGTAGGGCCAGGAATCATTAACATTAATTTATTTTCCACAATCTTTATCCCGTTTAAATAATAGTTAAACTTACAATCTAGACGCGGGCGCACTCTCAACTGGGCACAGCCGACGTTAATTTGGAGAATGTTAATTTTAGCTCAAGACTACGTACTGCCGCTAGGGGGCAAGCTAGTCGGCATGACTACAAACTACCGATCGATTCCTGATTTCCTCGTTTCTAGCGGTTAAGAGCGGTTAGAATCGTTATTGTCATCACAGTTGCTACTATAGCCAATTTCCATCACTGACAACCAACAGTAACTCCGAATCATGACTATTGACAGTACTTACATCTTGTTGGCGATCGCTCCCGACTTTACCTCAAGCCAACGGGGATCGAGCCAATCGCAATAATTGCTATACTCAATCTGATAGTTAAATAGAGCAAGTTGTATCCAACAAAACAGATCGACATGGAAGAGGTCTGGTTTGGGGATATTATGGCATCATGTTAGCGGTATCTATAAGTAACCTTTAATCAAAAAAATGTTATGACAAATAATCTGATTCCTTATGATTGTGGTGATGATGACGTAATTGCCTTTGGAGAGGCGATGTTTCGTTCTGGTAAGCTGAAAAAAGCGATCGGACAATCTTTTGATGGCTCAGTTGGTAGGGCGATCGATCAGAAACTACGTCAGCATGGTTTAGAGATTCCAATTCGGATAATCGGCTCGACCCGATTGGCAAATGAACATTGTCAATGGTTTGATGAAGGGATTAGCTGTGAAATTCTCGACCTAAGTACCCGCCGCTGGTGTAAAGGTAAAGTTAGGGTGCAAGTTTCAGTCGAATTTTTGGTAGAAGATACCGACGAAAAAATGTTGTTACCTGGCGATCTCGATCGCGAAGATTCAGCTAGTGATGAATACGTTAACAGCGAATATGTCCTCACAGGTATTCATCAAAACGGTCAGTAGAAATTGACACCAGAAAGGTAGTAGCTTTGCCATGCCATATTGTCCGAATCAGTTGAGGATAAAAAATGTCGCAAATCAAAATTTCTCAGAGGGTGTTTGAAAAGTATAGATTGAATCCCCCAAACCCCCTTAAAAAGGGGGAGCAAGAGTCTTAGTCCCCCTTTTTAAGGGGGATTTAGGGGGATTGATAGCCTACGATCGTAACAAATAAAACTTTTCAAACACCCTCTCAGAGTGCTCATAGATTACTACGCTGTCCCATCTGCCATTCCGAACCGATCCAAACAGACAATCGATTTGAATGTGTCAGTTCTGAATGTGCTTCCCACTTCCCCATCGTCGATGGCGTACCAGTATCAGTAGATCGCAAAGAGAGAAAAAAAGGGTAGAGTCTGGCTAGACAAAAATAAAAACAGCCATGACGATTACCCCAAATTCATTATCTCCGACTCCCAATACGGTTCGGTTAAACAAATACCTGTTCTGGTATTAGTCCGCGTAGCGAAAAGTGCTGATGGGCGGGGGACCCGATTGGTGACAAGTTAAGAAAAACCGAGGTTTGTCAAGGGGAGAAAGAAAAGATGTCAAACTCAGACTAGCACAGAGTTAGAACCGAGTTTGACCCATGCCCAAAAAGCGGACAACAAATCGTGACCATGCCAAGCGACAACAA
>NZ_JBGSQZ010000024.1:0-4608 GCF_041737865.1 Chamaesiphon sp. | reverse complement strand
TATGATGCGAAATTTAGGTGGTTCATTTGGGATTGCAATTTTGGCAACTTTATTAACTCAGCGGGAGCAGTTTCACTCCAATCGATTAGGCGATGCTGTCTCGTTGTACAATCCGGCAACTCAACAGCGGGTGGATGAATTAACTCAATTATTCGTCAGCCAGGGAGCCGATCTAAATACAGCCCAGGCGCAGGCATTTAGATCGATCGCCAGGATCGTTAGTCGGGAGTCTTATGTGATGGCTTTTAATGATTGTTTTTACTTTATCGGCTTTGCATTGCTATTAAGTGGTGTGGCAATTCTATTCATCGAGAAAGTCAAGAATGATGGCATAGCTATTGCGGCTCATTAAATCAATCATTCAGTTTTTGAGATCGATTCAGTATCGTTGCCACTATTTGGCAGCTAATAAATGATTGGTTGTAGAGCTTCACAATTGGGATTGTTTAGACATAAATTTATACTGCAAATATTTTAAATCTAATTATGACCTTATCCTTATCAACTCGCCCTAAAACAAGCAAGCTGCCAGTAGTTAACGATCTAAAACCTACTTGGCAGACGCTGACTATTGCTCAGACATTGACACAACTCGAAACAGACGATCGAACAGGTTTAACAGATCGACAAGTAATCGATCGACAACAAGAATTCGGCACAAATGAACTAGTAGCGGCAGCTAATCGTCAATGGTGGCAGATTTTACTCGAACAATTTACCAATATTATGTTGGTAATGTTGATGGTTGTGGCGGTGGTTTCAGGCATCTTCGACTTTATGGAAATCCAGGCGGGAAAGACAACTGGATTGCCGTTCAAAGATACGATCGCCATTCTATCGATCGTCATCCTAAATGGGATTTTGGGTTATGTCCAAGAAAGCCGCGCCGAACAAGCATTAGCCGCACTCAAACGGATGGCTGCACCTAAAGTCAGGGTATTGCGCGACAGTACAATTAGCGAAATTGATGGGCGGGAATTGGTACCTGGAGACATAATTCATCTCGAAGCTGGAAACCAACTCGCCGCAGATGCTCGCTTAATTGAATCAGTACAACTCCAAATTCGAGAATCCGCGCTGACAGGGGAAGCCACCGCCAGTAGTAAAACCGCCGATACAGAATTAGCCACCGAGACACCATTAGCCGATCGAGTAAACTTAGTCTACCAAGGCACTGAAATTACCACTGGGCGGGGTATTGCCGTTGTCACCGCCACGGGGATGAATACCGAACTCGGCAAAATTGCCGCTCTATTACAAGGTGTAAAAAGTCAACCAACTTCACTCCAACGACGGCTAAATCATTTGGGAAATGTGTTAGTTGGTGGCGCATCGATCATCGTCGCGCTAACAATTATCGGGGGAATGTTACCCGACTTGCTTCGAGGTTCTTTTAATCTAGATACCTTCAAAGGATTAGTCAAAACATCCCTAAGTGTGGCTGTCGCTGTGGTGCCAGAAGGATTACCTGCCGTGATTACTGTCACCCTGGCAATGGGTACTCAGCGGATGGTAAAACGCCAAGCCCTGATCCGCAAACTCCCTGCGGTAGAGACACTCGGCGGGGTGACGATTATTTGTTCTGACAAAACAGGCACCCTCACCCAAAATAAAATGGTGGTGCAAAAGGTGGCTACCTTAACGGCTGAATATCAGATTGGGGGTGAGGGCTACATTCCCAACGGTGATTTTCAACTCAATGGTAAATCAGTAGAGCCACTCGCAGATCCCGCTTTAAAAGGTTTACTCTGGGACTGTGCGCTGTGCAATGATGCCGTGTTGCAGTATACCGATAACCAATGGCAAATTTTAGGAGATCCGACAGAGGGAGCCTTACTCGTACTCGCTCACAAAGCCGGAATTGAAGCAACTGCCGAGAATTACCCTCGCGTCCAAGAGTATCCATTCGATAGCGACAGGAAGCGGATGAGCATCATCTGCGAACAATCCCCATATTACCTATTGTTTGCCAAAGGATCGCCCGAATCGATCCTCGATCGATCCACCCATACCCTCGTCGAAGATCGGTATGTCGAATTGGGAACGATCGATCGTCAAACAATCCGCGCCCAAAACGCCCGTCTAGCGACTCAAGGATTGAGAGTCCTGGGTTTTGCCTATCGATATTTCTCCCAGCTTCCTGACGCAGATAGCGCAGAATCAGAGTTAATTTGGGTAGGATTAGTCGGAATGCTCGATGCTCCGCGCCCCGAAGTTCGCGATGCTGTTGCTACCTGCAAAACTGCGGGGATTCGGACGATGATGATTACTGGCGATCATCCGCTCACTGCGCGGGCGATTGCTACCGATTTGGGCATTGCTCCAGCCGATAGCCAAGTCGTCAGCGGCAATGAAATCGCGCAGATGGATGATGTAGCTTTGGCACAAACAATCGATCTAGTCAATGTCTATGCTCGTGTCGCTCCCGAACATAAATTACGCATCGTTAAAGCCTTACAACAACAGGGCGAACTAGTCGCGATGACAGGGGATGGGGTGAATGATGCCCCCGCGTTAAAACAAGCCGATATCGGCGTAGCAATGGGGATTACGGGTACTGATGTCAGTAAAGAAGCCAGCGATATGGTGCTATTAGATGATAACTTTACGTCGATCGTCGCCGCAGTCGAAGAAGGGCGAATTGTCTACACCAATATTCGGAGGTTTATTAAATACATCCTCGGCAGTAATATCGGTGAAATCCTCACCATCGCTGCCGCTCCGCTGATGGGCTTGGGTGGTGTACCGCTTTCCCCCTTACAAATCCTGTGGATGAATTTAGTTACTGATGGCGTTCCAGCTTTGGCTCTAGCATTGGAACCTGGGGATTCAAATGTGATGCAGCGAGAACCATTTCAACCTAGTGAAAGTATTTTTGCCAGGGGTTTGGGTGGATATATTATTCGGATTGGATTAGTGTTTGCGATCGTCACGATCGGGTTGATGAAATGGGCTTTCGATCGAACTCACGCAGTCGATTATCCTGGCGATCCCGATACCTGGAAAACGATCGTCTTTACCACGCTCTGTATCGCCCAAATGGGTCATGCTTTGGCTGTACGCTCTGTGAATAAACTAGTTGTCGAAATTAACCCATTTAGCAATCCACTGTTGTTATGGGCGATTCTGGGGACGATTCTATTGCAGTTGGCGGTGGTCTATATTTCGCCATTGCGATCGTTTTTTGGGACTCATCCTTTGAGTTTATTTGAACTGGGGGTTTGTTTTGGGTGTAGCTTACTGATATTTATCTGGATTGAAGGGGAAAAGTTATTTGTACGGTGGTTTCAATCTAAAAGTCGATCGTAGCAATTGCGATCGTGTCATCACAATTTACTACTCATCCGATCGATCGGATGAGCAATACTGACACCTAATGGCTTGGGCGTGCAGCGGTGGCAAGTATTTTCGAGATATCGCCAGAGTGTTGAGGCCATCCGCTGCACGCCCTAGTTAGGCATTTTTTACCTCTCTGTATCTACAGTAGAGCCGTTATCTTTACCGTACCAACGTATTTCCCTTCGATCTCTAACTTGTAGTCTTCTAATAATCCCATCCCAACCAATGACTCCGTTTCCGATGCATTAACCTCAACTCTTCGGACTTGTCCATTGGATCAAATACATCGCAGCAGCTATAGATCCCAAGCCAAGACCATTGAGATAAATATTGACCGAAGAATCTTCTTTATTTTGCATTTTAGTGTACCTCGCCTCCGGCTAGCCCGAACTCCCGCAGCAGCGGACCGATTTGGGTTTTGTCGAGCTTGTTCATCAGCAGATTGCGCAGGAAGGCAGGTCCAGGGAGGTGGATCTCCTTGCCGTCTCGTAGGCTACCGATCGCGGAAAGGAGCATACGAATGTCGTAGGTGGAGTTAAATACTTCCGGCAAGCCGCGCTCGACATTGAGCAGCGTATAGACGGCCTCCATCGGTGTTCGTACTGAATACTCGGTGGTGAAGATGCAGTCGCGCTCCTTGGATTCCGCGAACTGCCCGATGAAAGCGAAGTTGACTGCGCCTTCAGGTATTACATCCGGGCGATCGCCGGCTTGGCGTGGCATGAAGAAGGCGGTCACATACGGCATCATCACCGGCACGGTTATCGCACCCGTTGCTGCCAGCGCGGGGATATCCTCGATCGGCACGCCCATGTGGTAGAGCCATTCTTGGGTGATCTCTTCGCCGCTGCAGTCCTGCATCGCCTTCTTTACGTAGTCGCCGGGTTGTTCGACGAACAGCGCGTAAACCCAAACCACGATCTGATCCTTGGGCTGCTGCTTGAAGTGCGGCTGCCGGTTCACCGTCCAACTGAGCAGCCAGGATGAGTCCTTCGCGGTGACGATGCCGCCGGTCACCACCTTGCCGCTGAACGGATCGCGCTTGGCGATCTTCTGGATGTACTTCGGGATGCGCTCATCAAGCGTCGTGACGGTGGCCGACTCCCATTTGGTCTCGGGGTTGTGTGCGCCGAAGACGTCCGGGTGCCCGAATGCCGGATTCTTTGCAGCGATGCGCCGCCAAAGATCCCAAGCCGGCGCTGGCCCTAGATTGAGATTCGCCGGGGTGTGGTGGTCGCCGTTGTCGGAGTTCTCGGTGAGCGAGCCGAT
>NZ_JBGSQZ010000285.1:0-30320 GCF_041737865.1 Chamaesiphon sp. | reverse complement strand
GAGCCTCGAAACCCAACATCCCTGGAGCGTTGGGTTTCGAGGCTCAACCCAACCTACGCAAGTTATTTAATCCTCATTCCTTAATGAAGATCCAATTGAGTTGATATCGATATCTATGCAAAACTCAGCCCTATACTAGTACTAGGAGTCTCAGCAGACAGAATTTTAGAATCGAGAAATTTTCTTGAAATAGCAGCTCAAGCAACTACCAAGCAGTCAAAAAGTTCGCACGCTCGGGGTTTATATTTGGCAACCCAGAAGACTGTAATACAACACATACTAACATCTTTTGGCTGACCTGATAATACGTATAATGGCGCAACTGTCTAAGGGGAGTAGAAGTCAATGGGTTTGACCCACATCTGACTGAGCTAAATCAAGCATCGATCGATAGATTCCCGATTTAGCTCGATCGTGCAAAGGAAAAAATCGTTCACCATTGTCCTGCCAATTTATACTGCTAACTTACGGGCGATACACATCACTGACTGCGCGGCTTCCGGTGAATTGGAATTCATCCCCGACAACATTTGCGCCAAAGTATATTTCAAAGGCGATCTCCCGTAATTGCCCGCAAATAGTTCAGCTCCCACCCCGTGGTTGTGCGGGTAAAGTGCGATCTCAAAACCGAGTGGTATGAGCGTATCGGTATAAAGGTTTAGCGTTACCCCATCTCCAGGCTGATGATTGTGAATTTCTGTCGCCAATCTTAACTCCCGCTCCTGTTTCGATCTGTACAAACTAGATCTTCCTGGTAGCCAATACATCGGAAATTGTTTCCTGGCGGTATTAACTAGCACACCCAGCCCTTTGTGATGCCAAGCCGTCTGCTGCGGATCTTCATCGGTAATCAACACACCGCCGGGACGCACCAACCGCGCTGCTTCGGCCAAAACTTTAGCCATATCATCACAATGATGCAGCACGGCATTGAGCGTGACGATATCGGCACAGTTGTCAACTAGTGGCAGATCGTGAGCGTCTGCTAACAGCGGGGTATAGCCGAGCTGCATTGCCTATTCCAGTGCCCCCCGACTGATATCGACCCCGATGAGGACTTGGGGAGTACCGCCGATAGTGGCGTAGAGATTGCCAGGGCCACAGCCGATATCGATCGCGATTTTATCATCCCAACTGCCGTTCGCGTAGCGTAGGCTCTGCCGAATCGCGGCTTGCCAACGTTCGCCGAATGCTTGACTACAATTTTCTGTTTGTAAGTACTTGTCACGGTATAATTCGTGACCAAAAAAGTCGGCATTAGCCCGCATCCCCTGAGTCCAATTTGAGACTTGACACGTAGGAATGCTGTCGGTGTCCCAGTCAATCTCGGCATGGAAACTCAGCTCTTTTAAGATCTGCTTATGTTCGGGAAGAATCATCACGAGCGTTTTCCTCAGTGGTAGTGCGATCGAAATCCTGACCTGACTATTTTAGGTAGATAACCTAAGTTGCTACCTGTAACTTCAGCGGTTAAAACCGCCGCTTGTGATGCAAAGTCCGCCTACGCGGACTAATCAAAAAAACGTCCTAATGAACTTGGCGACTGCTATATTTCAGTCCGCGTAGGCGGACTTTGCAACATTAGCCACGATTTCAATCGTAGGCATTTCTATGGGTAGCAACAGTGCAATATAACATGAGCGTTTCTACTCTCAAACTGCGATCGTCACCTCGCCACCTGGATTAAGATCCGATCGATTTGTCGCGCGATTTCCGTTAGGTCAAAGCATTGGCTGGCTTGGATTCGGGCTGTGGTTACGATCGCCTTTGCCAGTTCCGGTCGATCGTAACATTGTTGAATTATCGTTGTCAATTTTACCGGATCGCCAGGTGTCACGAGCCAGCCAGTCACCGCATCTTCTACCAATTCCATCGCTCCGCCCGCAGCCGCTGCCACGACGGGAGTACCGCACAACATCGCCTCGACGATCACCCGCCCAAACGGTTCAGGCGCGGTTGAAGTATGCGCTACTAAGTCACAGGCTGCCATCAGTGCGGCGACATCAGGCCGAAAGCCGACAAACCGCACTCGATGTTCGAGGTTTAAGTCTTTCACCTGTTGTTGTAATTGGGTTACATAGTCTCGCTCGCCAAATAAAGCATCGCCAACGAGGATGGCACTCACAGATTCGGAACAATGAATCAGTGCTTCTATTAATAAATGCTGTCCTTTCCAGGGCGCAAGCCGACTAAAGTGCCCGACAACAAAATCCCGATCTGTAAATCCCAATGCCTGTCGAGTCGGCTGGCGTTGAGACGCGACATCTCGATAACCATCTAGATTAAAGCCGTTGTAAACAACTTGGGTCAGTTTTGCCTGCCCGCCAGCGGCAATAAAAGCTGACTGACTGGCTTGAGAATTGGCGATTACCACTGAGGCAAACCGATTTGCCAGCGTCGCGGCAATTCGTTGATTTGTCCTGCTGAAGTGCTCTAACGAGAGGATGTCATGCAGGTGAAAAACTAAGGGCCGCCGACTCAAGACGCTGGCTAGTGCGCCGACGACTAGAGCTTTTTGGGTATTGGCATAGATTAAGTCATACTGGCGGCTCAGTCGCGCAACTTCGATCGCTAGCGGTACCAACCGTCCAATACTATACACGCCTTGCAGAGTACTGCTGTCTTTTTGAACATCAATTGAAGTCGCTAATACTTTGACTGGGATCTGTTCCTCCTCAAGCATGGTGCGAAAGGAGCCATCTGCGAATAAACAGACTAAGCAGCGATCGCGATATGCTCTAGCAATATCCAATAAGCAAAGTTCTGCTCCACCAGGTTGACCGCTTTGATCGAGGAAAAGAATTTTCATCGGAACTTTTGTGAAACTATATGTACCTGATTAAAAGTTACCACTGGAATGCAATTTAAGAAAAAAATCTCCGTTTGGTTCACAGCACACGACAGTTTTTCACCCCCAATCATTAGACATTTTCAGGTATCTGTCTTTTTTATTTGAATGATTTTTCACTGCGATCGTATTATAAAAGCATTTTGCTAAACGGGAATTATCCAGCTAAAACATTGAGCAGAGTCAATCGATCGTCATCACTGATTCGATCCGTAAACAGCAAAGTCAAGATATTCCCGATCGATCGTTTACCCATTAACCAACTCGATTCGATCTCTATTGACTCGTATCTCGACCGTAATTTAGCATTCTCAATATCCCCAACGGAATAATCGTAATTTCCCTCAGCTAGTTTTTTTGGCTCTTCATTACTTAGTATGCGAGATTGAAAGGGAATTGAGCAAATAAAATAAATAAATGTGTGTAATTAGAGCAGAAATGTAGGCAGTGATTGAGAAAGAGGGATAATTGAGTATGAGAAATAGCATCAGCAAAATACTTTACGAGATGAAATTCTTGCTTATTTTGACAATAGAACAACTACAGGAAGAATCCCGTCGATTGGGGCACAATTTTGTCGGTACCGAACAGATCCTGATTGGCCTGATTGGTCAAGAAACTGGCATCGCAGCCAAGGTTTTAAGGTCGATGGGAGTCAATCTAGATGATGCCAGAATCGAAGTTGAAAAGATTGTTGGACGTGGTTCGGAGTTTATTGCTATCGAAATCCCGTTTACGCTAGCAGCAAAACGCGCTCTAGAGTACGCCCGATCGGAATCTAAATAACGGGGACACAACTATATTAGCACCGAACATCTACTCCTCGGCTCGATCTGTGAAGCTGAAAACAAAGCTGTGAGGGTACTTGAAACTCTTAGCGTTGACTTAACGAAACTACGACCGCAGATAGAGCGGATGCTGGGAGAGACAACCAAAGTTATTACGACGACTACAGAGAAGTTAGATATATCGATCCTCCTTCAATCGATCGAGCATAAGACAATGGAGATCGATCGGGCTGTTGGTGAACTGAAGGAGGATGTAGCCACTTTGCGCCGTCTAATATTGTAGGATGATTTTAGATCGGTGTCTAATCTAATGTCAACTATTTATGTACTGAAATTATAATAGTGACAAATGATATTTTTGGGCATTAACTGTATGTCAATAGTTATGGAGTCAATAGTGGTATTAACATCTCTCGATCCGCCAGTATGAGAGCTTTGTCTCTAAGTGCTAGTATTCAAAATGGACAGACACGTTAGATTGGCTGAGTAGTTACGATATTTAGTGAGTACTCAGTTGAGATGTTAACAAACAGAAGGATCTCTCGATCCAAAGTGAACTGCTGCAACGTAATCTGCAATTAAATTTAATATTCCCTAATTTGTAGCTGTGGACTCTTTCAAAATCTCGAAATCTCATTACCGCCAAAAAGCTAGTAACTCAATAATCTATCTCTTCTTATTCTCTTGTCTACGTTGCTTTGCAGGGCATCGAAAGCGTTCGATCGTCCTAGCCATCAAGATGAATAGAACGTTGTCCTTCTAGTCTCTTTTCGCTTATATCACTATCTGTCATCTTTATGATTCACTTTTGATTGAGAATAATCTCACGCTCGAATGGCCTACACTAGATTGAAGAGCTGAAGTGCTCATACTGTCGCGTACTTCAAGATAAAAGTTTTGGACATTTAGCTGGAGATAATAATTCCTTGATAGAGCTATATTGAGAATTTTCCGGTTATTGATACATGCTCTATCCCTTTTATCGACCTTTAGTTTTTTACTGTAGCGGACGGAACCTATCTTTATCGATCGAGTACTAAGGTAAGGATTCCCCAATAACCACAGTAAACATCACCTATTCACAGCGACAAGAAATACTTGCCATTTGGCAACCTTTTTTTATCGCTTCAGATGTTTCTTAATATACATCTCACGGAGCGTTTGCAGGTATTCTGGCTCAGTCTCGATCGTCGTCCAGATATGGTGAGCGAGCGCAAGCTTCTGCTTGTGCTTCTGAGAAGGGAATCTACGATGCTCTCCCTGCGAGAACCAGTGGTTCACTGTTGTCAGCGAACAGTCACAGATGTAAGCCAGTTCCTCCCTTGCTACATCCCAGTGTTTTAGAAACTCGTTGAGTTCCATACTGTCATCTTCTATTGGCTGGAGATAAGCTGCTAACGCATTCCAGTGTCTATGAGCCGGGGTGTGTGGAGCAATAGCCATTGTCATTCTATTTGTCACTGTGACAAGTTAATATCATTATAAGCTGGCAATTTCCACTGCGACTATTAGCTGCCAGCATCGAGTAATGCTGGCATTTGAAATAAAAATTGAAAAAACTTGACTTTTAATGGTAAATATGTACCATAAATAATTTAGGATACTATTCACGATCGCTGAGTTTAGAAGAATAAACAAATCTTGAGAATCGTTTTATAAATACATTTAGTAGTCACGGGGTAAGCATTATGAGCTTGATTACATTTCCTTTTCGTCTGGATGCATTAGGAAAAACGCCTAAGGACAGGGAGCAAGTGAGACGCTACTTCTGGGAACTGATGACTCAGCAGCATACTCCACTGATAAATCGGTTAAATCTGCTGGTAGCTGAGCATCGCAACTTTGCTAAGTGGCAAATTAATAACACTGTAGATGCTGACGATCTCAAGTGTCTGTGGCGATCGTTGAAAAAGCAACCTCAATTTCAAGGCATACCTGAACGCACTTTGGTTTCGGCACGGTTAGTTACTCATAACACGTATGAATCCTGGTTGGCTCTACAGGCAGATCGCCAAGAGAAGTTAACTAAACTCCTTAATTCCGTGGAAGTTCTGAAACCGGATGCTGAGTTGATAGCGATCGGTAGCTGCAATCTGGATGTAATACGCAATCGGGCGAAAGAAGTTTTAAGCGAAGTGAATACCCAAGTTTCTAATGATAGTAAGAAGAAAAAAAGTCAAAAAGCGATCGAGGGAGGCATCTACAAGATCCTCTACGATAAACACCACAAAACAGACGATCTACTGGAGAAATGTGCGATTGCATATCTAATTAAAAATAGATTTAAAATTACTAGTGATGAAACTGAAGAGGATGTTAAAAAACTGAACGATCGCCGTCACAGCAAGCAAAAAGAAATTGAAATTCTTCAAAAACAATTGCATAGTAGACTACCTAAGGGACGTCCGTGGGCGGGCAGAGACATTTTTGATGAAATTGCGTCGATTGGTATCATTGAAGATGAAACTGAGTGGAATTCAATAGAATCGGCATTACTCAAGCAGCAAGCTTTCATGCCACATCCGATTCTGTTTGAAAGTAGTGATGATTTAATCTGGGCCGAACCTGAAAAATTTCAGCTTAAAGATTTACAGGTAGAAGCAGATAAATCTGGATCTACCGAGCTTGATAAATTTCAAAACGAGGATTTTCAGAGCGAACAAGCGAACTCCGTTGAGTCTCGAAAGCGAGTTTGCGTCGGTTTTAAGAGTTTTGAAGAGAAATATGCCTTTGAAGTTGCTGGCGATTACCGTCATATTCATACTGTATGGCAGGCTTTAAAAGAGCGTAAGATTTACGATAAAAATACACACGAAAACACATCTGCTCTGTTTTTGGTGCGATCGGCAACGTTGATTTGGCGGGAGTATAAGAAAAACGAAAATAGAATTGTACGTCGCCGAAAAGCTAATAACAAACGTTCCAAGCGCGAAGGGGGGACTGCTGGCACTAAACCTGATATTTTGCGCGCTCCGGAGTTTTATGACCCAGAATTTCCGTGGAATCGGTATCAATTATTCTTACACTGCACAATAGAAACTCTATATGTAAGTAAAGAGGGCACTGAACTCAAACTCGAAATGCAGAAGAAACCGATCGCCAAATCACTTCAAACCTTAGAAAAGAAGATTGCTGAATCAGAAGAGAAGGGTGAATCAACAAAAACTCGTAAGGATCGTCACAGCCGTCAATCTGGAACTCTAAGACGGATAGAGTGTTATGACGATAACTACAAGCGTCCAAGCAAATCTCTCTACACTGGACAACCTCATATTGTTACTGGTGTTGCTTTTGGCGCGAGTGGATTGGTAACGGTAACAATCCTAGATACTTCTTCCGGAAAAATTCTGGAGTGCCGTGGGCGCAAGGCACTTCTAGGGAAGCAGGATAATAGGCTTGTTAATAGACGACAGTTCCAGCGTCAACTAAATATGCGCCGTCGGACTCAGAATCAGCGGCGGGGTGCGAATAACCAGTTTGGGGAAGCCAATTTAGGCGATACAATCGATCGACATATTGCAAATGCTGTAGTTGATTTTGCCAAGGCTTATCAATCGGGATGTATTGTTTTACCTGACATGGAGGATTATAGACGGCGTAAACAAAGTGAGATTGCAGCACTCGCTGAGCGCGAATGTTCTGGATGGAAGGGTGTTGAGAAGAAGTTCGCAAAAGCCCAGAATGTGAAGATCCACTCATGGAGTTACGGGCGCTCGATCGAATACATCACTAATCAAGCCGAACAGGAGGGGATGTTAGTGAAGATTGGGCGGCAACCGATTCACGGCAGCTCCCAGGAGCAAGCAAAACAGATGGCGATTGAGGTCTACCAGGCTAAAACCAAATCCAAACAATCTCTTTCTAATCAATCTGCTTAGGGTTGAAGTTTTTGTGATGTTGTAGTAGGCTAGAGTTAGCGCACGAACCGGACTAGCGTCACTACGATGCGAGTTTACTTGGAAATGGGACAGTTTCATTGCTTTCCGTCCCTAACGCTGCCCGCTTACTCACGCTACCGCAAGGTGGGAACAATTTGGCGCTGTGAGTTCGCGATTCTCTACTATTTAAGGCAAATGTTTGTTTGTCCGGTAGTACAGCAAGATTGTGTATCAGACCAAATTTGGCGAAGATGCATGGCAGTCTGAATCGCCGATGAAACCATCGGACTTCCCCTATATTTTTGGCAAACCGAAGCGGGGCTAAAAATCCCAGTACCTTTGCCAAAAGGCTAGAGCCTTTGTCAGTTCAGCGCTCTAGCAGCATAATTAAATCTTCAATTAAGCTAATTGATTTTTCTCTAAGTGTTTGCATAATACCCTTGGCAAAACTACTGGTGAAAGTCAACTTGATAATAGGTTTTAGCCCACAGGGTCGCAATCGCCTTTGTGGATATGGGTAAGTTGAAAGAACAGAGGGGTATTCAAGACGATCGCGGTCAGTTATTGTCGCAATCGCCTTTGTGGATATGGGTAAGTTGAAAGTCTTATTTATCACGTCTGCCTACTAGTTTGCTTTGCGTGGTGAAGAAAAATACGCTTCACAAACTATGCCTGCGCTTCCTTCAGCGATCGATCCACAGCACTTAAACAATATTTAATATTTGCAGTCCTCTGCTCCTTTCACTTCCCCTATTTGCATAGTGTAAAGGACAAGCAAATATTTTCGCTTGCAAAATGGCAAGAATTGACAATTATGAGAAATTTAGCAACTGTTAGAGCTTTCTAATTGACAATTATTTCTTCGCTCCTGAACTAATTGACATCTAATCCTTCGTAAATATAGCGAATTGACATTTAATCCTTCGCTATCGTGACATAGAATTCTTCGATTTGGACATAGAATCTTTCGCTGTGACATTTAATCCTTCGCTACGGACACTTATTCCTTCGCTCTACATGAATATATGCCAGGACGGAGATTTGAACTCCGGACACGAGGATTTTCAGTCCTCTGCTCTACCAACTGAGCTATCCCGGCTCGTTGCTGTGTTTTATTTAGGCAACTTGACTAATATAGCAAATCTTTGGTGATTATGCAAGTAGGTAGAGAAAAAATCAGCAATGCTCATTTTAAAACTTTTGTACTATAAATCATAGTTTAAGCTGGCGATCGATAAACCAATTGTGGTCGTTACAGCCAGCTCAATCGATTAAGAATAGTAGGTTTATTTCCATAACGAGAATTGCTGAGAAAAAATAGTTGAGAGTTGACAGCTTGCACTGTTGGCGTAGCCTTGCCAAAGGCATTGCGAAGCCGAAGTGTTGACAGTTGACAGCGATGCGGACGGCTGGGGCGGTGGCGATCGTTCCAATTCCAGCCGTTGTTTGGTACGATCGATATGCCTGATGCAGCCACAGGCAACTAAATTGTGGCTCAAATTCCTGTCATCCCCACTCTGCGACAATTGTTTAACCCTTTCACCCCGATCGATCCACCCCCACCGAATTCGCCACATAAATATGATGGTTGGTCGTTGGACGATCGCGATCCACGCGCGATCCGCGAGATCCTGATGCCGCTCTGGAAGTGGCTGTATCAATATTATTTTCGAGTCCAGACTGATGGCTGGGAACATCTCCCTGCTCAGGGACGGATGCTGGTAGTTGGCTCTCACAATGGCGGCTTGGCGGCTCCTGACATGTTCATGCTGATGTATGACTGGTTTAGTCGTTATGGTACCGAACGCCCCGCCTATGGGCTAGCACACCCCGATGTGTGGAAGTATTTTGGGCCGACAGCCAATTTAGCAGCTCGGGCTGGGGCGATCGTGGCTCATCCCAAGATGGCGATCGCGGCTCTCCAAAAAGATGCGGCGGTGTTGGTTTATCCTGGCGGTGCTGAGGATATCTTTCGCCCGTATAGTCAGCGGCATCGGATTCAGTTGGCTGGGCGCAAGGGATTTATCAAAGTCGCCCTCAGGGAACGTGCGCCGATCGTGCCTGTAGTATCTGTGGGTGCTCATGAGGGGCTGATTGTCTTGACAGATCTGTACCCGATCCTTGCACGGCTGCACGATTTCGGGGTGCCGTGGTTATTTGGGATCGATCCAAATGTGTTCCCGATCTATCTGGGATTGCCGTGGGGGATTGGGATCGGCCCGTTGCCCAATTTACCGTTACCGACTCAGATTCAGATTCGGATCTGTAAACCGATCGAATTCGAGCGATCTGGGCGGGGTGCCGCGAGCGATCGAGATTATGTTGATGCCTGTTACGATCTGGTAGAAGCGCACATGCAGGCGGAACTCGATCGGCTAGTACTGGAGAAGCGATAAAAATCCCCTCCTCGGAGCGAAAAGTGCGGTCTTGGGGTTTCCCCAAGTAAAGCACCTTTTCAAGACAGGGGTGCCCAGAGGGCAGCACATTTATAGTGCGGGTGAGTAGATATCCGCGACCCACCAGCAATCTCTTTCTTGGAGAGTGGCGATCGATCTATAATTTGATGCTGATAGTGGCTTCGCATTCGCAATTAGTAGATTACAGCGAAGATTTTACCCACCCCGCCTTTCAGGCACCCCTCCGAGGAGGGGATTTTTTAGAGGTAATGAGACAGTGAAGGTTGAGCCTTGTCCTGCGCCAGGGCTGGCTACTGTGACGGTGCCATCGTGCAGCTCTACTAATGACCGGACGATCGATAGTCCCAAACCCAAGCCAGAAGTCGATCGAGTTGGGGTGGTGTCTGCTTGACTCCAGCGATCGAATACTAATGGTAAGAACTCAGCAGTAATACCGTTTCCGGTGTCGCTGATGCTAATTTGGGCGGTCGTTGGGAGGTAGGCTAAGTCGATATTTACGCGTCCTCCGGTAGGAGTGAACTTGATCGCATTGACGAGCAGGTTAGAGATGATTTGCCCGATGCGATCTAGATCGCCGACGATTTTTGCTGGTGCGGGATCGAGGTTGGAGACTAGCTCGATTTGCTTGGCATTTGCTGATAATTGGACGAGATCGATCGCGGTTTGAATGACCGATCCAAGCTGAAGCGGACTCATATTGAGCCGGAGTTTACCAGACGTAATGGCAGAAACGTCTAAGAGATCTTCGATCAGTCGATCTTGAGTCTTGGCACTGTTTTCGATCGTTTCCAGGGCGTGGTTGGTTCTGGCTGCATCAAACTTTTGGGTGCGTAATAACTGTGCCCAGCCGAGGATCGCACTCAGGGGGTTACGGAGTTCGTGCGAAACTATCGACAGGAACTCGTCTTTGGCGCGATTGGCGGCTTCTGCGGCACTGCGGGCGGACTGTTCTTGAATGATGGTGTATTTTAGTTCTGATTCGAGGCGTTTGCGCTCGGTGATATCTTCGATCGCGAGTAAGATATTGTCGCCACCTTCGGCTTGAGTCATTTTGCGGGCATTGAGTAGCATTGTTTTGTTGCCGATCTGCTCGAAGTCATGCTCGACTTCAAAATCCTGGAGTTCGCTGTCGGTGGGGAGTATTTCTAGTAGTAACTGCCGCAATTTGGGGATATTCCACTGCTCATTCCCGAGATCGAAGATTAATCGCTGTTCGGTATCGGCGATTGTTGCTTCAAAGGTATGATAGAACGAGCGATTGGCTGTAAATATACGCAAGTTGCCATCGAGGACGATCAGCGGTTCGCGCACGGTTTCGACGATCGCCCGCACATAGTTACGGGAGTGTTCGAGCTGTTCCATACTGCGTTTGAGTGCGTCGATGTCTACCAAGATCACCATCGCCCCATCGATCTTGTCATCGATCGTCCGATAGGGACGGATGCGGAGATCGTACCAATGCCCATCTCGATCTTGGACTTCTTGTTCGACGGTCTTGAGGGTGCTAATAACCGATCGAATCTGGGATTCTAAGTCGGCGATATCCAGCGAGTGGTTGATATCTCGCAACGGTCGCCCTACATCCGTCGGAATCAGATGCAAGATAGTTTGGGCGAGTGGCGTGAAGCGGCGGATGCACAGATCGCTACCCAGCATCAAAATCGGAATATTCGTACTGCTAATCAGGTTTTGGAGATCGTTGCTGACCTCAGTTAGTTCGTGGTTGCGCCGATACAATTCATCATTGATGGTATTGAGTTCCTCATTAGTTGCCTGAATTTCTTCTTTAGCGGTTTCCAGTTCCTCGTTACTGCTCTGAAACTCTTCATTGCTGGACAAGATCTCTTCATTTGCGGCTCTGAGATCTTGATTGGTCGCTTCCTGCTCCTCGATAATCGTGCGGAGATACTCTTTGGTAGTTGCTAGCTCCTGGTTGAGTCGGACAATCTCCTGTCCGCTGGCGGGAGTGACTGGCTGGGGAGTGCGAGTGGCACTGGGAGTCAGAATCAGCCCAGTGGATCGGTCGATTGCGGCGGGGATAGCTGCTTGAAATAGTACCAAAAAATAGCGCTCTTCCCCCCCGCGTGCGTTGAGGGGAATTACCTCAAAGTTCATCTGTCGCACCCCATCGCCATCGGTAACTTGCACATCATCCTTGCTCACTGCCAAATTTTGCTGTTTTGCCTGATAAATAGCAGTACGTAGCTCTAGCTTCAAGCCATCTTTTGCCATCTTCAATAAGTTATGGCTGGCTCTACCTGGGGCAGGTTCGAGATAGAGACTTGTCTGCCCCCGAAAATGCAGAATTTCTAAATTGTTATCGATGATGACACCAACAGGCGCGAACCGCTCTAAAACGATCCGATCTGCCTCTTTTTGTAAGTCAAAGTCACTCCAATCAGGGTCGCTGGGGGTGGAATTGACAATTTCGCTGGTTTGAGTGGTGGTGATGAGATCGAGTGTCAGCCGTGCTGGAGCCAGTTTGCGCGCATAAATTCGCTGCTTTTTATCTACCGCCGTAAATAAGTCTGAGGAGTCGCCAGTTGTCTCAGAGGTGCCCAAGATCAGAAAACCCGTTGGTTTTAGTCCATAGTGGAAAGTCGGCAAGATCTTCTTTTGGAGTGCTGCGCCCAGATAGATCAGTACGTTGCGACAGCTAATCAGATCTAGTTTGGAAAAAGGCGGATCGCTACAGAGGTTTTGTTTGGCAAAGACGCACATCTCGCGAATCGACTTGCCGATCCGATACCCACCATCGACGGGTACAAAGAACCGCTGGAGCCGTTCGGGGGACACATCGGCAACTACACTGTACTTGTAAAAGCCAGCCCTGGCAATGTCGATCGCCCGATCGCTAAGATCTGTAGCATAGATCTGAATCGGCGGCTGAATCGGCTGGTTTTCCAAATACTCCAACAGACAAATCGCGATCGAATATGCTTCTTCGCCAGTCGAACATCCGGCTACCCAGATCCGGATCGGGACATCCGCCCCTTTATTGGCAATGTGCGGAAATACCTTAGTTTTGAGCGTTGCAAACGCGATCGGATCTCGAAAGAAGCTAGTCACATGAATGAGCATATCCTCAGATAATGCCTGTACTTCTGCGGTATGTTCGCGCAAGTAGGTGACGTAATCATCGATATTTTCGAGCTTGTACAGTACCATCCGCCGCGAAATTCTTCGCTTGAGTGTGGCTTGTTTGTACTGGGTGAAGTTGACTTTTGTCGCCGCTTGGAGCAGCGAAAAGATCGCCTGCATGGCAGTCTCGCCTTCTACTAGTCCCTCCACAGCTTTCGCAGGTGTGGGACTAACAATGTACGGATGACGGCTGATGTTTGCCAGTTCTGCGGCAATTTCTTGCGGGAGGAGGATAAAGTCTACATGACCTGTTGCCACCGCCGTATTGGGCATACTACTCACCTGCGCCGATTCCTCACTCTGAGCAAAGGTAATCCCACCTGCCTCTTTGACGGCTTCGAGTCCCCGCGAACCATCGCCATCTCCGCCAGAGAGGACGACAGCGATCGCTTTACTGCCCAGATCTGCCGCTAATGACAGGAAAAAAGTATCCACAGGCATCACTAGTGCCCGACTTTTCTCACGGGGAGTCAGTTTGAGCAGTCCCTGCTCGATCTCCATTTTGGTATTCGGCGGAATCACATACACACAGTTGGGTTCCACCTCCATATCGTCGCGCACCTCCACCACGGACATGGCGGTTTCTCGTGCCAAAATCTCGCGTAACAAACTTTTGTGGTCGGGAGCTAAATGCTGAATCAGCACAAACGCCATCCCCGTATCAGTTGGCAAATGGCTCAATAACTGTCTAAATGCTTCCAATCCCCCCGCCGAAGCTCCAATGCCGACCACAGGGAAGCGTCCATCATGGCGATCGATCGTTTCTGGTGACGAGTCGGTTTGTTGCTCATCATCAGGTTCGGTTCCATTGGGCGGAAGTTCCTGTGCAGAGGGTTGGTTGGGGTTCATGTTTGGGGTTTATTAACGCTGTGATGCAGTTTGTGTTGCTGCATAAGTTATTTTAGCTGCTGTGGAGGTTGTTTACCCCACCCCAGCCCTGCCCTTATAAAGGGGAGGAAGTGAAAGCCCTCCCTTGATGAGGGCTGAAGAAAGGAAAATCTGTAGGGGCGGGTTTATGCTAAAAATTGCGAATGTAACGATAACTATCGTACGAACCCGCCCTCACCCACTATCAACCTCCAAATCATATTTTTCCCTGTTTGAAATCAAGCGATCTTTAGGTTACTGGTGGGTTTGGGCAGGTTCGTACGTTCGCGTAGCGTCTCCTACGGAGAAGGGTAACTTCAAGTTTGAATTAGTCGCATAAACCTGCCCCTACGGATTATTTCCCCATAGATCGACCCTGCCTTGACAAGGGGGGGTAAATCAACCTAAAACGAAGTCTAGTCAAGCAAATAGCCGTCAATGGTGCGTTACGCTGTCGCTAACACACCCTACGTGTCAACTGTTTAAGGCTGCGTTGGGCAGGAGTCGATCGATTCCTTGCTTGACGACTGTTTGGAGGTAAGCAACTCTTTGGTTAGCTTGGAAGACCTTTTGGAAGGTATGCCCCAACGAGTCGAGATTCCAAGCGCGGGCGGGTTCGGGAGCGACGAGATCTTGCGCTTCCAGGTATTCAATTAGGGTTAGCCCAGCAATCCGCGTCAGATAAGCAGCACTCAACCCCTGCACCAATCCGCCAGCTACATAGGTAACTGCATTAGTCTTGAGTAGTCCGCTGACTGTCTGGGTACAGACTTCCACTAGCCCTAATTTTAGCATCACACTACCCATAGCCCCCGCAGCGGTTTGAGCTTGTTCGAGTGAGAATTTTTGTTGATAAATCGCCCCCAAATCGATGACCATTTGCGCGTTCACCGCAGCGGTAGCGAGGAGATCTAGTGCGGGTACAGGGTTGGCAAACGCAGCAGCAGCCACAATCCACTGATTTTGGTCGATGAGTGGCAATGCACGATCGCGTCGGGCACTATTGAGCGCGGTTTTTGCAGCGGTTTGGACTAAGGCTACTTGACGATAAGTTGTTGCCCAGACCAGTTTTTCTGCTTCTGTAGCGAGGATATTTGTCAGTTGCCGATTGAGACTATCGATCTCGACAGGTGGTATTTCTAGGGTTTCTAGAGCGGTACCATCTGCTTGAATCTTACGAACTTTTATCGATGCAGGTGCGGTACTGGTAGTCAGAATATCTGAAGAGGCGATCGATCCAGTCACTACCGATTGGAGTTTGTGGAGAATTAGGCTACGTTCTTCTGGTAAATAGCGATCGACCTGATTGAATAGTAATAGTACTCGCTGATGAGCTTGGTGCAGCGTGCTGAGATAGTTGTATTCGGTCGCAGTCAGGTCGCCATTGGTGAGAAATATGACTAAATCCGCATTGAGTGCCAGTTGTTGAGCTGTGGTGGTGGCGACATCACTCTGAGCACCGCTAGTAAATAAGGGCGGTGTGTCGATGTATCGGAGTGGAGTAGCCGAGGGGACTGGTGCGGTGGTGAGTAGCTTCATCAAACTACTTTTCCCTACTTTTTGCCCGCCAGTAATTGCAATATGCCGCTCTGGTCTGGTTAAATTAGTCTGAGCTTGGATTAATTGTTGCCGAAATAACTCATGTTCAGAGTTAGGACTTTCGCCTGCCAATTGACCGATAACCAATTCTACTTGGCTCAAGACTCGATCGAGTGTCGCTCGATTGATATCTACTTTGGCTAGTGGCACTTGAGGTCGATCGCTGCGCTGACTGTACCACCAATAACCACCGCCAGCGGCGATCGTCCCTACAGTCAACCAATCTCCTACAGCTGAAAAGCTATGAGCAACACTATCCAAACCCCACAAACCCAGTGTTAGCCCAATTCCACCAATTAAAAGTGGACGTTGCAATCGCACAGTCATAGATGCTCCCGTCACAATCCTAAAGAGTCTCAATTAGTTCTAGCCTAGCCGATTTGGGCGCACAAAAGTTGGGTGAAATACTGAACTTAAACATACGTAATTACCGACAGCTCGTACCAACCTGGAGCCTGATGAGAGCGACAACCCTTAGAGGCTGTTTAGAAAGTATAGATTAGCACTCGTAAACCCTAGAAATCCCCCCTAACCCCCCTTTTTAAGGGGGGAACCGGATTAAAGTCCCCCTTTTTAAGGGGAATTTAGGGGGATTTACCCACCCTGAACGGAGCAATTAGACGCATTCATTCATCCTCTTAGGTACCATTGAGAGCAGCCCATACAACTTACTTGGATCTAGTTAATTCGATCGTAATCTTGCCCCCAAAATCAGGAATTGGTGCCCCAGGCTTGTGTAATTTCAGCTCGACTTGTTGCACCTTGTCGAAACTCAAGACTGTAGCAATGATTGTCTCGGCAAGTTTTTCTACCAGATCGAATTTAGACAGCGAAATGATTTCCTTGACAGTAGTAATCACACTGCGATAGTCAAGTGTATCCTCAATCCGATCGCTCTGACCCGCAGTAGCTAGATCTACTCCAATGCGGAGATCGACTTCAAACCATTGCCCTAAAAATCTCTCCTCTTGCAAATATCCCGTATAACCGTAGCAACGAATCCCAGTTAATTGAATAACGTCCATAAATTAGCCAACATTTAATAAAAGTTAGCGATCGCTGCTTGATGCCGATCGATTCACACTGGTAAAATCCGATCGAGCTATCGCGATCGCTAGGATGGTAGGGGCGAATTTTGTTCTATATCGATCGATTAAAAGCGGAAATATCTAGTATAAATCCGCCCCTACAATGGATGTATCAACCAGTTGCGATCTATACCATGACTGTCAACTCTCAACCGATTTAATTAATTTCTGGCCAATTACCCTGATTCATTTCGTTCCAAACTTCATCGATTAACATTCCAGAATTTTCGGGTCGATCTAGATCCTGAAAATTGATAAATTCTGCGGAGGAAGTGAACATTCCATTCTCTTCAAAACTGAGCAGATCGTGTTCGGAAAAATCTAGTCCTAAATCGGCTAAATCCAATTCCATCATGCCATTTGGAATCATGATTCCACGATCTTTATCGGCAAGATCGAAGTCAAAAGCAATTTCATCGAAACCACCACTATTTGGACTGGCATCGGTAGGATGCTCTAGCTCTAAAGTCGTCTCTGCATGTGGAGCTAAATTAGTGATGGTTTCAGGTAGATCGGGAGCGGCGATGGTCGCGACAGCAACAGCACCGATGGTGGCAATACCCGCGACAGGGATCGCCGCAAAAACGTCCGAGCTATGGATGGTAGTATCCGCCACGGTGGTAGGAGCAATTTCGATCGGACTAGCGACAGTCGCAGCCTGAGTATCATGTGTCGTCGTCCGATCTGGGTGGGGATCGACGGCTGTAACGGTCGATGCTTCAGCACTAGTCTCATGGGCAGTTGCGGGGAAGGGAGTAGGAGGTGTTGACACTACTCCCATTGGCTCGGTGATATCACTTATCGCTGTTGGCGGTGGACTAATAGCTTGTCCCATTGGCTCGATGGTATCACTTATCGCTGTTGGCGGTGGACTGATACTAGTAGCAATACTATGAGCAGGTGGGTTTGGCTCGTCTGGACAAAATTCCAAACATAGCCTAATCCGACCTCTTTGCCAACCCTGAGAGCCAAATCTCAGTGCCTCGCAATCGATACCTTGAGGACTAAACCAGCCATTGTCAGTTTGATTCCAGTTAGAGATCGCCTGTTCCAAATGAGCTTTAATCGCATCATTCACCTCACCAACCCGAAAGGTGCGATGACCGCTCAACACCTGTACCTCGTGTTGAACTGAGATAACTTCTCCATTTTCTAATGACTCAAAGCGATCGGTCATAATATGCTCCAATAGTTCAGACTAAATATCTAAAGTTTGAGGTTGTTATCGATCGGTACCAACTCCCATCGATAACATAATATTACAAAAACCAGCCATAACTATGTAATCCTTTGCCGAGCAGATTGACCCCTAGATAACAGATCCAAACGACGACAAATCCTACTGATGCCAAAATTGCTGGTTTGCGTCCTTGCCAACCCTTAGTAATCCGTGAGTGTAGATAAGCTGCAAATACTAACCACAAGATTAATGCCCAAGTTTCTTTGGGATCCCAACTCCAATAGGAACCCCAGGCTTCATTTGCCCAGACACCACCCGCAATAATCCCAATTGTCAGCAACGGAAATCCCAAACCGATGATCCGGTAACTAATATTGTCGAGCGTATCAGCCAGACTCAGCCGTTGGGGCGTGAGGGTGGCAGTTGCTGCCATTGTGGGCAATGCCAATACCGCAGTTGTCCCGCCGTTACTGCTGGTTATGGGTTCGACAGCGGTAAGTGGGGAAATATTTTGAGTAGCTAGACTACTAGTCAACCGATAACCGCTACCGCCAAACGAACTACCACGTAGCTCGATTTCTTGCCCGCGCGTGACAAATAAAAATGCGATCGCCAGTACAGATCCCACCATGAGAGTAGCGTAGGATAACATCATCACGCTAACGTGCATCATCAACCAATTAGATTTCAGCGCGGGGACTAGTGGTGCTGATGCCTGCATATCGTCGGGTAGTTTCAATGCAGCAAAGGCAGTGATTGCCATCGCTACCGGAGCAGTGACGACTCCCACCAGCGCACTACGACTGATGGATTCGGCGAATAGGTGCATCGTCGTGATACCCCACGCCAAGAAAAACAGCGACTCATACAAATTACTCAGTGGGAAATAACCTGCTTCAATCCACCTGGCACTGAGCAAAGTTGCCATACACAGATTGGCAACTGCCATGCCAGTAGTGCCCAGGTTGGGTAAGAAGGGAATATTCGGGAAAGCTGCACCTACCCAATAAATCAGCATTGTCAGCAGCAAAATTCCAAAGGAGAGGTTATCCAGTTGATTCTGGAGTGAAATTAAGTTCATATACTAACTAATGGTTTTTGATAAATTTGAACGATCGCAGATTGTAGTCTTATTTGAGCTTCAACAGTAATATTAATTTGGAAGATTGCTGTCAACGAGCAACTAAATCAGTCTTGCCAATCAGGAATCACCCACACTGGCGGAGCCGTCAATTTTTTGCGCCGAGCCTCCTCAGCCATCTCGTGCATTTGGTCTAAGGAGGTTTCGCTAATAAATTTTGAAGCTGATTCGACATGAGCTTGATTTTGGCATCGATCGGGTTGAACACAGCCACTGACACAAACTTCACTACAGTTAATCGTACTAGTTTCCACTGTCTCTAAAAAATTAAATCTTATCAATATTTTAGCCTAAGTGACCAGTGGCTAGTCAGGCTACACCGACCGATCGATCTTGGGATGCGTCAATAGACTTCCTGCGAAAGTCAGGCTTTAGGCTTTAGGGGAAGTTTTATCACCAAAAAAGTCAGCAACCAGTATTAACTACTAATTGCTGACTCTAACAGCACCAATTCCCAAACCCCTGATTAGGGAACCTCCAAGGCGCAAACCGCTATCAACTATCAACTATCAACTATTTAACGCTTGTCGCGAAAACTTGATAACCAATCACGGAGTTGTTCGGAAGCGACATCGCGCCCACCCAAACCGAAGGAAATCGCCAACGCTACGGCAATTGCGCCTAGCAATAAACCAAAAGCTAAGTTAACGATACTAGCAGCAATCCCCATCTGCTGTAATGCCATCGCACCTACAAAGATGATAATTGCCAATCGAGCAGCCTGTCCGAGGACTTGTGACTGTTGAGTACCCGAACTACTGACTACTCTCTGAGCTAGATTTGCCAGATATAGACCGATCGCAAAGACTACCACCCCAGACAGAACTTGTCCAGAGATCAGCAATAATCCATCTACAAGGTTATTGAGCGATGGTATCCCCAATACTTCCGTAGCGGCGACTGTAGCAACTAGCATCACCCCAACTCGCGCAATCAATCCAGCGATCTCCGATGGAGTCTGCTTGGTACTAGGCGGGGTGATTTCGCTACCAGTGACGGAAATAACCGGAGTCGCGATCGTTGTATCGTGGAGAGCATTGAGTCCCAGCGCACGAAAGATATTATTGAATCCCAATCCACTGAGTAAGTTGGATACCAACTCACCAATAAACTGACTGACTACATAAGCGATCGCTAAAATTGCTGCTGCGGTGAGAATTTGCGGAATAGTATCCAATACTCGTTGGAGCATGGAAGTTGCAGGTCTAGAAATCGCTGGAATCTGAAGTGCATCCAGTGCGGCTACCGCAGTTGGAATCAGTACCATCAAGTAGACGAGTGTGCCCAATAATCCTGATAGTGATTGACCTGGAGCAGCTCTGTTCAAGCCAATTTTTGCAGCCAGTCGCTCGGTGCCAGCCGCAGCCAATAAGTTCGTGATTAATTCGCGCACGATCCGTGCCACAAACCAACCCACAATCCCAATCAGCACTGCTTTAAAGATATTTGGCAGCGCACTGAGGATATCATTGAGCAAATTTTGAACGGGTGCGAGTGGCCCTCTCAGGTCGAGCACGTCGAGGATCAGCGGTAGGAAAAATAAGAAGACAAACCAGTACAGTGCATTCCCCAGTGTTTCACTAGGTAAGACTTGATTTTCACCCACCGCCAATCGCCGAGACATTGCTGGCATCAGAGTTCCCGCTGTCCGAATGACGATCGCTTTAACGACTGTTGCCAATAACCAGGCAACACCAGCCAAGGCAGCCGCTGAAGCCAATTTCGGCACAAATGCCAGAACTTGGTTCAAGACATTATTGAGTGGGGAGGCGACAACGGTTAAGTTCAGCGCGTTGAGAAAGCCTAAGAGCGCGAATAGAAAAATCAGCCAGAAGACAATATCACCGATTAATTTTTCGGAATTAATCGACGACCTACCTGTGGAGCTACCACTTGCCCAGCCGACTAAGCGGTTATCTAAGTCTGTGCGCTTGAGCAGATTTCTCACGACTGATGAGACGATAGATGCGACGATCCAGCCGACAAGTAATGTCACGACCGCACCGATTAAACTGGGTAAAAAAGCTCCGACTGTACCACTAGTCTGTCTGACAAAATTTTCCACACCAGAGGTAGAAAAATTTGGCGTAACGGTAGTTGGTACTGCGACCTGAGCCAATCGCCAATTTGCAGCAATAAGCTGACTAGTTCCAGGTAACGTACTAAAGAGTTGCCAAGTTTCGTTCATATTGTTACTATGTAAATTTTAAATTCCACGGGCTGTGTGTGAGTTCAAAAACACTCTCGTCCACTAGGCGATCGCTCATCCCTAGTAGGGTAGCTCGGACTTAGAAATGCCATTTTCCTGCCGCGATCGCGAGTGCTAACTACCAAGATCTAAATCTAAATGATGACCATGAGAACGATCGTGACCATCGTTGAGTTTCTAAAGAACAGGTAAATTGTGTTAAAATATACCGACTTTTTGGCTCGTACTTGCACTTTTAAATCCAAGTTAAAGAACCTTTAACTCTCCATCAATTTGGGACTTTAAGTAATTAGATCGATGTTGGTTAATGTACACTAAAAGTATACATCGATTTGCCCAGAGAATTAATCGGTATTAACGAATAAAGCTAGATATTTTCTACTTTTTAGCGATTGAATAAGCGTAATCGAGAGACAGTATACCACGCTCGATCGAGCGTGACATCCGTCGAAATGAGTAGACTCCGCGATTTTTGCGCTGCACCTAGATGTAGAACTAAATCTCTCAAAGTTACGTTAAGAATTGATAGAGATCGAGATGTCAATCCTTTTGCATTAAAAATAGCCTGCCCACAGCGCGGAAATTAGATTCTGTGCAAAGTTAACTATCGATCGATCTAATTACGTTGACTTTGCTTGAAAAACTGATACATTTCGGGTAATCGATTGACGATCGCGGCAGTTTTGAGCCAAAGCTTGTGGGAAACTGCTGGATAGCCTGAGACGATTTCACCTGGCTCGACATTACGATGAATCCCAGTTTTGGATGAAGCGATGGCTCGATCGCCGATGGTGACTTGGTTGGCTACGCCGACTTGCCCAGCGAGTAAAACTCGGTTCCCAACCTTGACACCTCCAGCCAGCCCGACTTGGGCAGCGATCGCGCAATTAGAGCCGATCTGACAGCCATGTCCGATGTGGACTAAGTTATCTAGCTTGGTATCTCGACCGATCCGAGTTTCGCCTACGGCTGGTCGATCGACAGTACTATTACACCCGATCTCTACACCATCCTCCAAGACGGTATAACCCGCCTGTTCCATCTTGAACCATCCCGTTGCTGTCGGTACAAATCCAAAGCCCTCTGAACCGATCGCTGCCCCACTATGGACGACACAATCAGCCCCAATTCGTACTCGCTCGTGAATGGTACAGTTGGCATGGAGGATGGTGCGAGATCCGATCTCAACATCGGGGTAGATAACTACATTGGGATGGATCGTGACATCGTTGCCAATCTTCACCCCAGGCTGAATCACTACATGGGCACCGATCGATACATTTTCGCCGATCTCAACGCCTGATTCGACGATCGCGCTAGGATGAATCCCTGGCGGTAGTCGGAACGGTTGATAAAACAGCTTGATGACTTGGGCAAACAACAATCGCGGCTCACTGGCTGCGATCCACGCAATGCCGCGATCGGTTGCTTGACTTTGGATCGCCTGATTCATCGGTAAAATCAAGGCACTCGCCGCCGTACTACTGACACATTGAGCAAATTTATCACCTTCGATATAGCTAATCGTCCCCGAACTGGCTGTCTCGATCGGGGCCAAGCCAGTTAAAATTGGGTTGAGCTGGTTGTCCAAACTACTAGCGGCGATCGCCGAGCCTAATTTGGTTGCTAGTTCGCTAAATTGGATCATAAATTTGAGAATAGAGATTAATCAAGTGTCACAAGTTGGGCTACTACTCAAAATGTTATTACCATCTGTCGCCATCTCGATCGCGATTAACTACTTTGGCAAAAGTCTCGCTCCGGTACCGACGACTGGGATCGCACTGCTGGCTGTCTTTTTGCCCTCTAGTACGATCGCGCTGTTTCTATGGTGGCAAAGTCAGAAATCGGTGGAGACTCAACCTCTAAAGCCTAAAGTTTAAATCTACCCCTGTTGAGGTGACTATTTGTACTAGGCGGAGCGGTAAACGAACAGAATTTGTGGGTGGCGATTTTCTTAGTGAGGACAGAACACGGATCTGGGGGTTGTCTTGACGCGCTAAACCCTCGGCTGTGCCGAGGAGCGTGCGTCGCTCCGACCCCCAGACCCCCCGTTGAGAGGCGGAACGCCGCCCCTCAAACTCCCCTGCGTAAGGGTTAGATTGTTGGTAGCGTAGCGCGCTTCTCTCCGAGACGCTACGCGAACGCATTGGTGCTTGGACTTTGGGAATAAACTCACCTTAACAAGGTTATGCCTAGAGCCTAAAGCCTAAAGCCTAAAGCCTAGAGCCTAATTCATGAGAATATGGAGAGTAATCCTAGAAAGTAATCTAAATTTAGACTGTGCGTAAAGTTATTATTGCTGGTAATTGGAAAATGTATAAAACTCAGAGTGAAGCCTCTGAGTTTTTGATGGAATTTATCTCCCAAATCGATGATGCTCCTGAAAACCGTGAAGTGGTTTTGTGTGTGCCATTTACAGATTTAACAATTGTTAATAAAAGTCTCCACGGTAATCGGATTCGATTGGGTGCCCAAAATGTTCACTGGGAAGATTGCGGAGCCTATACAGGCGAGATTTCTGCCAGTATGTTGACCGAGATGGGTGTCAGATACGTCATCATCGGACATAGCGAACGCCGTCAGTACTTTGGTGAGACTGATGAGACAGTAAATCTCCGACTCAAAGCTGCTCAAAGCAGCGGGTTGATTCCGATTCTTTGCGTTGGGGAGACAAAGCTGCAACGAGATGCTGGTGAAACAGAGCAGAAAATCGCTCTTCAGTTGGAGCGAGATTTGTTAGGGATCGACCAAACGCGGCTGGTAATTGCCTACGAACCAATTTGGGCGATTGGCACTGGCGAAACTTGTGAAGTCAATGAAGCCAATCGCGTTATCGGACTAATTCGCGATCGATTGACCGATTCTAGCGTCACAATTTTGTACGGTGGTTCAGTCAAGCCGAGTAATATCAACGAAATCATGGCACAGCCCCAAATCGATGGTGTCCTGGTTGGTGGTGCGAGTCTGGCTGCTGGTGATTTTGCCGGAATTGTGAATTACAAATAACCTCAGCACAGCTACTCTAAATTGAAGATCCGCAACATTGATTTAATAGACGTTACGGATCTGAGGTATGGTCATCTATTTTCGTCCCAAAATTAGCTCCCAGCTCATTTCTCGATCTGCAAAAAAGATTGATGAGCAAAGGCGTAAAGATCGGTGACTAGTCCGAACAAAATGGGCACCGAAAGCGGTACAATCGACTGAAATCATTCAGCGTTAAATTAAAAAACGATAGGGCAAATGCCTGAAAAATCTATTAATCCGAAAAATGCCACAGGTTTTCTGCTGATTCTAATCCCAGCAGCACTGGCGATGTCTGCGCTGTTTGTAGCGTGGCCGTTGATATTGGGTGTGACTATTCTCATCGCTGGTGGCAATGTTTGGCAAGGCTATGAATGGTCAAAAACCGCTCGCTCGCTCGATCCGGTTTTTCAACAACTAATCATCCAAAATCGTGGCGAAATCACCCCGCTCGATCTCTCTCTCAACGCCCAAGTTTCTGGGGCTATATCCAACCGATATTTAGCTGCCAAAGCCAGTGAATTTGGCACTGGTAGCCGTCAGCATCCCGACGGTGGGCAAATTTACTATTTTGTCTCGATTAGCACTCTAGGCAGGATTTTTGACGATAGTGATGAGGCACCAATGCCGACAATTATGCCAGCGACAAGTCCGGTTGTTGCCTTTTCACCTGCGTTCATTCACGCTGAATCTCTGGTCGAAGTATTACAACCCGAACTTAATCCGCTGGCTAATGCCGCATCGATTCCAGTCGTGGCATCCATCCCACCGCTAGAAACGACCCCAGCCGCTACTCAATCGATCCTTCCGACTCAGTTAGAATCCCCATCAGCTCCAGTAGCTGCTGACTCGATCCTCAGTCAGAACCTCGACGAACGAGTTACACCAACGATCGATCTAGCCAGCAGTGAGACTGATGAACCGCCAACAGTTGCACCTAGCTTGGTGCCGACTGACAGCCACCTAGTCACGATTATTCAGTCCGAATTAGCGAAGCGGTTAGATGTTCATGCCAGTACTGTCTACAAGCGGCGGAGCGAACCAAACTTTACTGACTGGACGCGCAACCGCGATCCTGAAGGTCTAGCTTGGGGATATCTAGAGGCAACCAAAGAATATTACCGGATCGATAGTTAAACAGTTGATAGTTGATAGTTGATAGTTGATAGCGAGGTGGGGGATTTAAACCTTTGGGCTTTGTTGAGTCGATGCTTTAGGGATCGGCTCACAGGAATGGGTCAATGCGATCGATAGTCTGTGAGGTTAATCTGGCTCCCTACTTTAGCTCTTGGAAATAAAAAATGTCTGTAATGATTTAGCAACATTACGGACATTTTTTATGAGAATTTGTTGTCCTGGCGTAGAAACCTGACTAAATCACTATTACAGTGCTGCTATTGCTAAAAGTCGATCGAGCTAGGCGACAAACCTTAACCTAGTGTTAACCAGAAAACACCTACGATCATCTATGCTCAATGTAATTAAGCATGAAATTAGTTCAGATCTAATTTAAGTACTTCAAGAGCGATATAGCCATTCTATTTGAGTAACGAGCGGTAATGTTAACTTATAGGGCAGTACTGTCTTGTCGTTTTTTATTAGGGGGGAACCCCCGAATAAAAACGCCGCTGCATTCCTGTCCGCTTAGGGTCAAGCTACTCGTTTAAGATAGATATTTAGCTTCGATATCTTAAAGATACCCATAGATTAGATTTAACTAACGCATTCACGCGCTTTCGGTCGTGAATATTTTGCATAATCTCGAAAACAATAAATCTGAGGAGAAATTAGTATGAACGGTAGACAACTAAATCGCTTGGTTGGCGAAAAATCCGACTCAAACATCAGTAGGTCAGTCATGATTCGGACACTAATCGCCCTGACATTCGGGCTATCAGTGTCTGCTTGTACGCCCAATAGTCCCGATGTCGCCACACCACCATCAGGCGGGGCTGCACCTAGTGGCACTGCACCCGCTGCAAGCGGTACTAGTTCGTCTCTGAGCGGTGCTGGGGCATCTTTTCCAGCTCCTCTGTACCAACGTTGGTTTCAAGACTACAACAAAACAAATCCTGGCACTCAAATCAGCTATCAGTCTGTAGGTAGTGGTGCTGGGGTAGAGCAATTTTTGGCAGGTACTGTGGATTTTGGTGCGACAGACGCACCGTTGAAGCCTGAAGAGCGGGCTAAGTTCAAAGCAAAATATGGTGCCGAACCAATTCAGGTGCCGATGACTGGCGGTAGTGTAGTATTTGCGTACAATCTGGATGGAGTCAAAGATCTGAAACTATCTCGTGCCGCTTACTGTGGGATTGCTGGAGGTAAGATTACCAAATGGAACGATCCCGCGATCGCTAAAGCCAATCCTGGTGCCAAACTACCCGACCAAACCATTCAATTCATCCACCGTTCGGATGGTAGTGGGACGACTTATCAATTCACAACTCACCTTAAAGCTGCTTGTGGAGCTGGCTGGACGGCTGGTGCGAATAAATCGGTATCTTGGCCCGTCGGTACAGGTGCCAAAGGTAATGAAGGTGTAGCCGCACAGATCCAACAAACGCCCAGTTCGATCGGGTATGTCGAGTATTCTTATGGGAAACAAGCTAATTTAGCAATGGCAGCGATCGAAAACAAATCTGGCAAGCTCATCGCGCCATCCCCAGAATCAGGTGCTGAAGCATTTGTCGGCGAAAAAGTGCCAGCCGATCTCGCTCTCACGGTTGCAGACTCTGCCAACCCTAAAGCTTATCCCATCTCCGGTCTGACTTGGCTATTGCTATATCCCCAGTCCAAAGATGCCGCCAAGCAAACAGCCTTGAAAGGAGTGATTGATTGGTCGCTGACTACAGGGAAAGCTACAGCCACCGAGCTAGGCTATGTACCACTAGAAGCTGGATTGGTAACTAAGGTAAAAGAAGAACTCAACAAAGTCAAATAAACTTTTATGACTGCAAAACCTTCAGCTCCCCAGGAAACATCTCTCTTAGAGGCATCGACCAGATTCAATCTAGTTCGATCGATCGACAAAAATTTCCGGCTGTTAACCCTGGGATTAGCGATTTCAGTCGGTGCGATCCTGATTTGGATCGCTTACTCTCTGCTGGTAATTGCCTTACCAGCGATTCAGGCATTCGGCTTGGGGTTTTTGTTCGATAGCACCTGGGACCCAGTTAAAAATATCTATGGGGCACTACCACATGTGTATGGTACTGTCATGAGTTCCCTCCTGGCACTGATATTCGCAGTACCTCTGGGCGTTGGCGTCGCGATTTTCTTGACCGAAAACTTTTTAGAACAAAAAATTCTCCAACCGATCGCCTTTACGATCGAATTACTAGCAGCGGTTCCGAGTGTGGTCTATGGCTTGTGGGGATTATTTGTGTTTCTCCCAGCGATTAAACCGCTCTTGCAGGGACTAAACAAAAGTTTTGGCTGGATTCCCTTTTTCTCCACTGAGCCAGGTGGAAGGCAGCTTTTTGGTGCATCCTTAGTATTAGCCATTATGATTTTACCGACGATAATTGCGATCTCCCGCGATACCTTGACTTCCTTACCGCCAAAACTCCGTCAGGGAGCCTATGGATTGGGCGCGACTCGGTGGGAAACCATCATGCGTGTGCTGCTACCAGCCGCACTTTCAGGGATTATTGGTTCGATTATGCTGGCACTAGGACGAGCATTAGGCGAAACAATGGCACTTACCATGCTGGTCGGCAATGCCAATGTAGTCAATGTATCTTGGTTAGCTCCAGCTTCGACGCTTTCTTCACTAATTGCCAACCAGTTTGGTGAAGCCAGCGGTCTTCAAAAGTCATCGCTGTTTTATGAAGCATTAATTTTGATGGTGTTGACGCTGTTGGTCAATGTATTGGCACAAGCACTCGTCAGTCGTTTTCAGCAGGTTGAATAAATTAATTGCAAATTAAGACTAAAAATTCAAGCCCTAAAACCTAAAGCCTAAAGCCTAAAGCCTAAAGCCTAAACCATGACTCCTTTATCTTCTGAATCACCTGCTCAATCCGATCTCAATAGCAATCAGTTTGCTGTTGCTCCCAATCGTCAGTTATTTGGAAAAGTGATGACTGGCTTGGTATTTACTTGTGTAGCGATCGCGATTATTCCCCTGGCTTCGATTCTATACATGGTCATCGCCAATGGACTCGGCGGCTTTTCGCCAGCAGTCTTTACCGAACTGCCACCTGCGGCAGGAATGACAGGTGGCGGGTTTAGAAACGCGATTGTCGGCACTCTTTTGACCTGCCTGATTGGTGCTATCATAAGTATACCTTTTGGTGTTTTAACTGCTATTTACACCATTGAATTTAGTCAGGGTAACTGGATATCTCACTTCGTCCGTTTTTGCACCAACGTACTTAGCGGCGTACCCTCGATTATTGCTGGACTATTTGCCTACGGAATTGTCGTCCTATTGACTGGTGGTTTTTCGGCTGTTGCTGGTGGTGTTGCACTCTCAGTTTTGATGCTGCCTACCATCATTCGCACATCTGAAGAGGGGCTAAAATCTGTTCCCAAAACAACTCGACTCGCATCTGTAGGTGTCGGAGCAACTAACTTTGAAACTGTCACCCAAATCGTTTTACCTGCATCACTGCCATTTATTGCGACAGGAGTAACACTAGCGATCGCTAGAGCGGCTGGGGAGACGGCTCCGCTGCTGTTTACCTGTTTATTTAACCAATATGACATCAACGGACTTTGGCAGCCTACAGCCACCCTGTCAGTGTTGATTTACAACTTTGCGATTTCTCCATACAAGAATCAACAACAATTAGCTTGGGTAGCTGCTCTACTGATCTTGGTACTGATTTTAGCAATCAGTATCATCGCTCGAATTGTTTCTCGTCGCAAGGTTTACTAGATTTTTAATGGTGTAGTGTGGCAAATAAATTCAATCGTGTGAGGGAATACTAGGTGGAGCCTTACCTTATTTATATACAAATAAGCACATTCGATCGAGCCAAGCTGACTTAGCAGTATTAAAAAATAATTGGGAACTATCCTCCATTTCACTCGCCCTACTATCCTCTATCCCTAATTTTATGGAAGCTCTGACGGACAAGGAAATCGTCATCAAGACAGATAACGTCTCAATTTTCTACGGAACCTTCCAAGCGGTGCGGAATGTCTTTCTAGATATTCCTAAAAATAATGTCGTCTCTTTCATTGGCCCTTCAGGTTGTGGTAAGAGTACTCTACTACGTTGCTACAACCGCCTCAACGATCTAATTCCGAGTGCTAAAGTACAGGGACAAATCACCTATCGCGGTACCAACCTCTACGATCCCAAAATCGATCCCGTCGAAGTGCGTCGGCGGATCGGGATGGTGTTTCAACAGCCAAATCCTTTCCCCAAATCCATCTATGAAAACGTGGCATTTGGGTTGAAGCTTTCTGGCTTCAAAGGCAATATGGACGAGCGAGTCGAGCAATCGCTCCGTAAAGCGGCTCTGTGGGAAGAAGTTAAAGATAAACTGCAACAAAGCGGCTTGTCGCTATCGGGCGGTCAACAACAGCGTCTGTGCATCGCTCGAACGATCGCGATCGAACCTGAAGTCATCTTAATGGATGAACCGTGTTCTGCACTCGATCCGATTTCGACCGTGCAGATCGAAAATCTGATCCACGAGCTAAAGGAGCGGTTCACCATCATCATCGTCACCCACAACATGCAGCAAGCTGCACGGGTGTCAGACAAGACAGCCTTCTTTAATGCCGAAGCTGGCGAGGGCGGTAGCCGTTTTGGTTACTTGGTGGAATACGACGATACGCGCGCTATCTTTAATTCCCCAAAGGAAGAGCGAACTCAAGAATATATCAGCGGTCGATTTGGTTAGAATAATTTGGGTGCTATGGCGATCGCAGCTAGAGCGATCGGAATATACTCACATCTTGCACCAGTACGAAACTATTAGTAATTAGGGCTTGCTGAAGATCTCAGCAAGCCAATTACTGCAAGGGTTTTGAGCCTTTTTTCAGAAATTAAGTGCAAGGTTTTGACGTTGAAAGGCTCAGAACCCTTGCACTCGATCGCCAGATTCAAGCGATCGAGTGAGAATATTTGCAACAAAACCATTTTTTAGCAAGGAGTTCAGGCTTTAGAACAGCATCAGGGA
>NZ_JBGSQZ010000227.1:0-2978 GCF_041737865.1 Chamaesiphon sp. | reverse complement strand
CCTCATTCTGTTTCCAGCAGTTTGAGATTAAAAATATTTATTCAATCTCCTTTTTCATTAACTAAAGCCTATCTTTTTCGTTCATCTTTCACTCCATTGAGCTACCATTGTTGTCATGCGTAACTTATTCAGCAAGCCCTAGATACTGTTGGCGAAGTCGCACAGTCTTTGTTTTTTGTTCTTGCTGCATTTCCCCCTATTAATACTTTTTTGCTTTATGAGATTGATAATTACATTCCTCAGTAGGGATAGCTACAGGATACATGTAAAAACCTGAAAGATAGACCTCTAAAGCTTGCCTAGACTAGCTTTCATTCAAGGAAAATGAGCAATACGATCGCTGAAACCATTATTCCTCCGTTGTGGACACTTTCATGAGAACTTAGGATCTCCGTAATCTTAGTAATTCATGAGAAATTTTTATCAATCTACCACAGAATGCGGATTCTCGGCTTGGCGATTGATTGTGGCAGCTTATATCACTAGAAAATGGGCGATCGAGTGATGCTCACACCCACCTTTCAGGAGCTATAACTGTCGCCTACGGACGATCTTCATCGGCTAGAGTGTGATAATCGGACTTATATAAGCAAGGTTTTTGAGAGGTAGCAAATATTACTCACTCTGCTTAGTTGCCGCGCTATATATTTTTCGGCGTGTGTCTTGTTTGCTCGATCGCAGAGATATACCGCCGAAAAATGCCGCGCTATTTATTTTCCAATTTGCGACCGATCGCGATCAATTCTGTGGCGATTTGCTCCGGTGGCAACACAAAATCCACATGCCCCGTCGCAATTGCTGAAAGCGGCATCCTATCGAATATTGCCGTATCTTCATCTTGGGCAAATGTAATCCCACCGACTGCCTTAATTGCCGTCAAACCCAAGGTGCCATCCTTATTAGACCCCGATAAAACTACTGCAATCGCACAATTACCACGATCTGCCGCTAGAGAGGTCAGGAAAGCATCTCCAGGCATATATATACCAGAAACCTTCTCGCGAGGCGATAACTCAAATACGCCTTTAAATAGCTTCATCTGAGTATTTGGTGGAATTACATACACTCGATCTGGCTCTACTAACATCCCATTCTGCACCTGACTCACCAGCATTTTTGTGACCCTAGCCAAAATCTTCGTTAAGGAACTTTCTCCATTGGGTAACATGTGTTGAATCAGGACAAATGCCATCCCAGTATTAATCGGTAAAGGGCTAATTAGCTGAGTAAAAGCTTCTAAACCTCCTGCCGAAGCTACTATCCCCACGATTGGAAATTTAAATGTAGATGATGCTATTTGCATCTCGACCTCACTCAATTCAGACGAATGTTCAGAAGTCATCAGATTGAGCTATGTTGTTATAGTAATTTGAGAAGTTGAAATTTTTAGAGTATTAATCGATTAAGATTCTGTTCTACACAATCTTCAGATTTCCAGGGACATATTTCTTATTTTACCATTTCAGATAAGCATTTTAATAAGTCTTGACCTTTAGATACAGCTTTTACATGAATACTCGGAGCATAATCAACTTTTAAAAAACTTTTCCATAATTCAACCCATTTCTCTTTGCTCAGATAGCCATTACTAAAATAGCCAGGTTTAACCATCATTAATCGAGTAAACAAGTAATGGATATGAATTCAGTTTCAACGAGAAATCGTTGTTTCAGACGAACAAGAATCTCTTAGCATACAATTTTCCCATTTCGGCACGTTGATACCTATAGCGACTCTGGCTGGTCTTCCTCTCCTTCGGTAACGCTTCGTGTCGTGGCAAAGCCGTTAAGAATGATGCCTCTAATCAGTGATACTTCTGCATCCAAACCTTTGGCGTGATCTTCGTATTTTTCTACTGAACTTTGAAGATTGTATTTTTTCATCTGCTCAGACATTTGACGCGAGAATGTAATCTTTTCCTCCATTGCCCGAACAGCCGACCACAAAGCATTTTCAAGGTACTTCGTTTGCTCTGATAAAAACACTTTAGCCGTAAACGAGTGTCCGATATGACAGCGAAACCGCAGTGGATCTACTACGCCAATTTGCCAGATGCTGCCGTTGCATTCAGGGCAGGTGTAAGTTGTTCGAGTCCCAATCTTTTCTACATTCTGTATTAACTCTTGAGTATTCATCTGTTGCTCGGCAATATTGGATTCAATTTCGATTTCTGCGGTGACGGGGTAGGCTTCATCCTCGGCGGCAGGTTCCTTTGACAATTGCACTAGTAACTCGGGGATTTCTGCCAGGGGCAGGCAGTAATCGACTTTCACATACCGCAAGGCACTCTTGACCATGCTGGGGTATTCTGCTTCGTTCGGATCTTGAACTATCGCCACTCCTCCCCGTTTTTTGATGGCCTGTAACCCTACAGTGCCATCATCGAGATAGCCTGTAAGGATCGCACCCACCGTCCTAGTCCCATAAGCACGAGCGGCTGAACGAAATAACGCGTCGATAGCTGGTCGAAATCTGTTTTCTTGAGGCCCCCGCACCACGCGCATCGAGCCTTGATTGACCAACAGGTGACGATCTGGCGGCGCGACGTAGATTCGCCCTGTTTGAATCAGCTCTCCGTCTGACGGGTGGGATGCGGGAAGAGAGCTTACATTGGTAAGAATTTGGGGAAGAATGCTGGGCTGATCTGCTGCCAGGTGCTGAACAATGAAGATCGCAGCGTCTAGATCGGCAGGTAGAAGACCCACGATCGCGCCTAGTGCTTTAAGTCCGCCTGCCGAAGTACCAATAACGATGATGTCGTGTGTAGGCATAATATTCTTTTCAAAGCCGTAATTGAGCAGTATTGCTGCTTGTGAAATTCGCCCTTCTGTTAGCTTTTTCCAATTTAGCTGATTTAGTCCAGTTATTTAGATAAAAGGGTCAGGTCAACATGAGAAAGAAACTTAAAGCGATCGTTTCTTAATCCCAAGCCCATTAAAATGGGCAATATCACACCCTTGAAAACAAAAACTCCCGAC
>NZ_JBGSQZ010000223.1:0-8061 GCF_041737865.1 Chamaesiphon sp. | reverse complement strand
ATCATCACTTCAGCAATCAGCGTAGAAAATCTAGACCATCTGGGTATCGTAGCAGGATTGGTAGATGAAATCGGGATAGTCGAGATCCTGAACCAACGGTTAGGCATAGATCCTAGAGAAAAAGTCAGCACAGGAGTCATTGTCAAAGCGATGATCCTCAATGGTTTAGGCTTCGTATCAGCACCGCTATACTTGTTTGGACAATTCTTCCAAGGAAAAGCAACTGAACAGTTACTGGGAAAAGGAGTAAAGCCAGAGCATCTAAATGATGACCGCTTAGGAAATGTATTGGATGAGTTATACGCAGCAGGATTAAGCGAACTATTCTTAGAGATTGGTCTAGCTGCGGCTAATAAGTTTGAGGTAAAGACAGAGGTAGCTCATCTAGATTCGACATCATTTCATGTTGATGGAGAATATCAAAAGCTAGAGCCTGGAGTAATTGAAGTTACCTATGGGTATTCTAGAGACCATCGGCCAGATCTAAAGCAATTTATGATGAACTTAATCTGTGTTGGAGATGGAGATATTCCAGTCCTGATGGAAATTGCTAGTGGAAATCAATCTGATAAAGTGAGATTTGCCCAGCTCTTTCAAGATTTTAGAGCACAGTGGACGTTTGAAGGGTTGTGTGTAGCTGACGGCGCGCTTTATAGCGCAGATAACCTCACGGCAATGACCGGATTACGATGGTTGACTAGAGTACCTTTGAGCATCAAAGCCGCAGCAAGATTAGTGGATGAAGTAGTTGAATTAACCCCTAGTCTCATCAAAGGGTATAGTCTGAAAGAATCCCTAAGTGAGTATGCAGATATTCAGCAACGATGGATATTAGTTGAAAGTGAGCAAAAGCCTCATTATGATCGAGCTGGAAAACCGAAGCAAGATGCTGTGCCTACTCGCATTAGCCATCATGTTACCGGGTCAGTTACTCCCATCGACAGTGAGATTGCCGCACAACGTGTTCGTTGTGGTCGCTTCATTCTGGCAACTAATGTCCTCGACTCAACACAGTTGAGTGCGTCGGATGCTCTTCGTGAGTACAAGGCACAGCAAGGTGTGGAGCGGGGGTTTCGCTTCCTTAAAGATCCGCTGTTTTTTGCCGATAGTGTTTTTCTCAAGTCACCTAAACGGATTGCGGCGTTGGGCATGATTATGGCTTTGTGTTTGCTGGTCTATAATTTGGGTCAGCGACGCGCGCTTTGGAGGTTTCCTCCAAGTTAAGCGCGTCAAGACAGCGACAGCTTCGACAGGCTCTGGCGCAAGCTGGGGAAACGATTCCCAACCAATTAGGTAAGCCCACCGCATCTCCCACCCTACGCTGGGTTTTTCAGTGCTTTATGGCTGTTCATCTGGTTGTTTTCCAAGGTGTTGAGCAAGTTGTTAATTTGACTGATGAGCGACAGCATATTTTGCAATTCTTCAGCGATGCTTGTCGCCGCTACTATCTCCTTCCCATGCCACATTCCTAATTATTTCGATCGTTCTTTAAACAGCGGAATGTGGGTTAATGGTTGGGATTTATGTTCTGATATCTCTTTTACTACTAATATCGATCCTGAAGACCCAAAAAGCTTCTCATTCACAATATCTTCAAAAAACTTACCGAATCGAGTTTACTGCCCACACACATATCTGGTCTTAACAAACTTTTGTCCGTCAATCAGCTTTGACGCAATACTCGATGGGAAAGGTTTTCAGGTATTCTTCCCAGAGCTTTTTTTCGGCAGCCGTAAACCTCCACATGACTCAGGTAGTAGGAAATCCCGATCGAATCCCAAGATCGTCACTAGGCACAGCGATCATCTCAAAATCCCCAATCGATTTCATCTCACTCAACATTTGTCCACCCGATTCCAACAGATCCCATGCTGCCAATACCAACCGCTGAGTGCGACATTTGCCGTATTCCTTCATCTCCTTGTTCTTCAATACTTGGAATGTCTAGACTTTAGATCGGGCTTGGCGATACTCGCGGTTGAGCTGCGCGATCGTATCTAGAGAAATTTCTTTGGGGCAAACGGCGGCACAGGTACCAGTGTTGCTACAACTGCCAAATCCTTCTGCGTCCATCTGAGCTACCATATTCAGTGCCCGTCGTTGACGCTCTGGCTGACCTTGAGGTAACAGTGCTAGATGTGAGACTTTGGCAGCTACAAACAACATCGCCGAACTGTTCTTACAAGCCGCGACACAAGCTCCACAACCAATACACATCGCATCGGCAAAAGCGGCATCGGCAATATCTTTAGCAATCGGGATCGTATTTGCATCGACCTCGCTGCCAGTATTGACCGAAATATAGCCACCCGATTGGATAATCCGATCGAACGCAGATCGATCGACCATCAAGTCTTTAATTACCGGAAAAGCATTGGCTCTCCAGGGTTCGATCGTAATTGTATCGCCATCTTGATACGATCGCATGTAGAGTTGGCAGGTAGTACTAGCATTGTCGCTACCGTGGGGACGACCGTTGATATACATCGCACAAGAACCACAAATTCCCTCGCGGCAATCATGGTCGAAGGAGATCGGTTCTGCACCTGCTAAAATGAGGTTTTGGTTGAGCAGATCGATCGTTTCTAAAAAAGACATATCTGGCGACACGTCATCGAGCTGATAAGTCAAAAACCGACCCTTAGTTCGATCGTCGGGCTGTCGCCAAATTTTGAGGGTAAGTTTCATTTGTAAGAACGTTGACTAAACTGTGCTTGCTCGAATTTTAACGCTTCTGAGTGAAACTGCCATTGATGGTCTTGCTGATATTCCCACGCAGCAACGTGAGCGTATGTTTCATCATCGCGCTGGGCTTCACCGAGATCGGTCTGGAACTCCTGACGAAAATGACAGCCACAGCTCTCCTGACGGTGGAGAGCATCAACGCACATCAATTCCCCCAATTCCAGAAAATCAGCGACGCGCTGGGCGAGATCTAGCTCGGAATTGAGCGCATCGACCGTACCAGGAATTTTTACGTCTTGCCAGAACTCTGATTGTAAGGCTTGAATTTCGAGAATAGCCGATCGCAATCCTGCCTCAGTTCTGACGATCCCACAATTCGCCCACAGAATTTGACCCAAACGGCGATGGAAGCTAGTCACAGTCTGGCTACCCCGAACGGCGATCAAGCGATCGAGCCGTGCCCTGACCGCTACTTCAGCTCGAACAAATTCTGCACGCTCCAGCGATACAGGACTCATGCCGAGATCGTGGGCTAGATAGTTACCGATGGTCGCGGCGATCGTAAAGTAACCATCCGCCAAACCTTGCATCAACGCTGACGCACCGAGTCGATTGGCACCATGTTCGCTAAAGTTGGCTTCTCCTAGACAGTATAGACCAGGGATAGTTGTCATCAACTCATAATCTACCCACAAACCGCCCATCGTGTAATGTACTGCTGGATAAATCCGCATCGGCACCGTGTAGGGATCTTCACCCGTAATTTGGGTATACATCGCAAACAAATTGCCATACTTATCTTGCAGCACCGAGCGACCATCGCGGTGCAGAATATCAGTAAAATCCAGATACACGGCGCGTTTAGAGCTACCTACACCATAGCCAGCATCACAGACTTCCTTGACTGCACGGGAGGCAATATCACGGGGGACGAGATTGCCATAGGCTGGATAACGACGCTCCAAAAAGTAGTCGCGTTCCGACTCAGGAATGTCTGATGCGGATCGATTATCGCCTGGAGTTTTCGGTACCCAAATCCGACCATCGTTACGTAAACTTTCGGACATCAAGGTGAGTTTTGATTGATGTTCGCCAGCGACGGGGATGCAGGTAGGATGAATTTGAGTAAAGCAAGGATTGGCAAATAAGGCACCTTGCTTGTGGGCTTTCCAGGTTGCGCTGACATTACTGCCCATTGCATTGGTCGAGAGATAAAAGACATTGCTGTAGCCGCCAGAACACAGCAGGACAGCATGACCGAAATACCGTTCCAACTCACCAGTCACCAAGTTACGCGCGATAATACCGCGTGCTTTGCCCTCAATTTGGACGATTTCTAGCATTTCGTGGCGGGTATACATGGTGATGTGACCCAAAGCTACTTGCCTTTCTAAAGCTTGATAGGCACCTAGCAATAGTTGTTGACCAGTCTGACCTGCGGCATAAAAAGTCCGCTGTACCTGGGTACCACCAAAGGAGCGATTACTGAGCGATCCGCCATATTCCCGCGCAAAAGGTACGCCCTGAGCTACACATCGATCGATGATTTTGGTGCTGATGGTGGCTAGCCGATAGACATTGGCTTCTCGCGATCGATAGTCACCGCCTTTGATGGTGTCGTAGAACAGCCGTTGGACAGAATCGCCATCATTTTGATAATTCTTAGCCGCATTAATCCCTCCCTGAGCCGCAATACTATGGGCGCGGCGTGGCGAATCCTGGAAGCAGAAGGCTTTGACCTTGTAGCCCTGTTCGGCGAGAGTGGCGGCGGCTGATGCTCCAGCAAGTCCAGTCCCAATGACAATGATTTCTAACTGACGTTTATTAGCTGGACTAATTAAACGTGCGGTTTCTTGGTATGTCTGCCACTGCTGGGCGAGTGGTACCGCTGGAATTTTGGAATCAAGCATGGGAGCTAATGAACAGAGCAATTGGAATCGCGGCTAAACCTAATGGTACTCCGATCGCCAGTACAATACCAACCACCGAGATCGGTTTGAGATATCGCTCCGCTAGACCCAATGTGTTAGCAGCACTGCGCCAGCCATGTAGTAAGTGGGCGGCGACAGCCAGACAACCCAAGACATAAATGGCGATTACCCACCACTGGGTCATCGTCGATTTCATCAGTTGGGATAAGCTATCGATAGTACCATCAGCACCTCCTGGGAACGCGTGAGGCAGCCAAAATTGGTAAAGATGGAGCAGTAAGAAGGCTAAAACGATCGCGCCCAGGAGACTCATCGAGCGGGCGGGAGCGAATGAAGTGGGATTAACAGCGTAGGGGGTGCTGCGTTTCGACTTGTTCTGGACAGTTAGTAACGCGCCTTGATAGATATGGAAAATGAAGCCGCCCCAGACTAATATTTCTAAACCTTGTAGTCCCCAGTTATGACGGAACAGATCGGCGGTGCGATCGAACAACACCCCATCACCAACAAAAATAGTCGCATTTAGACCGAGATGGGCGACCAGAAACAGCGTCAAAAATAGACCCGTACCAGCCATGATGACTTTGCGATCGATCGAAGAGGTATCAAAGTTAGAAGATTTCATATCGATCTTGATGTTGATTAAATAGACGATCGATTACTATATTCTTCCCAATCTGACGATTGCCCTAACATTGCCCAGCCGCATATTCGAGTTACCATCGGAGTAATCCTCAACTTGCGACTTGCTCATGGACAGATATCGCCAACAATTTCCAGCTCTATCAAATAAAATATATTTTAATTATGGCGGACAAGGCCCAATGCCGCAAGCTGCTCTAGACGCGATCGTTGGTGCGTATCAGCAGATCCAATCACAGGGACCATTTGGACTGAAAACTAGCGAATTGGTGGCACGAGAGTCAAGTTTGACGCGTCAGGCGATCGCGACCGAGCTAGGTGTGACAGCGCAGACGATCGCCCTCACCGAAAATGTCACTGCGGGTTGTAATATTGCGCTATGGGGTCTAAATTGGCAACCTGGAGATCGAATTCTCCTCTCTGACTGCGAACATCCAGGCGTGATTGCTAGTATCAAAGAAATCTGTCGTCGCTTTCAAGTATCGATCGATCTTTTTCCGATCCAAGCTACTCTCAATACTGGCGATCCTGTCGCTGTGATTACGGCACATCTACAACCACAAACACGATTAGTCGTCCTCAGCCATGTACTTTGGAATACTGGACAAGTATTGCCATTAGCTGAAATTGCGGCGGGGATTCGTCAATATTTAGATGTAGAGCAACCGATTCGGATCTTAGTAGATGCAGCTCAATCAGTAGGTTTATTGCCCCTAAAATTGGCTGAATTGGGAATAGATTTCTACGCCTTTACCGGACATAAATGGTGGTGTGGCCCTGAAGGAGTGGGTGGTTTGTATATTCATCCCGATGCGTTAGCAAGTTTAGATCCTACTTTTATTGGTTGGCGGAGTTTGGATTATAGTCAGTCAGATTTACCTTTAGTTAATGATGCTCGTCGTTACGAAGTGGCGACATCAGCCTATCCTTTGTATGCTGGACTGCGTACTGCAATTGCGACTCATACAGCTTGGGGCAGCGGAATCGATCGAGCTACTAAAATTGTCAATTTAGCTACTTACCTGTGGGAAAGTTTACAACAAGTTGCCGGGATTAAATGTCTGAATAATACGGCACCGCAATCGGGGTTAGTATCTTTTCAAGTTGAGGCAGGAAACCATGCTAAATTAGTCCAATCTTTAGAAAGTCAGCATTTTTATCTCCGCACGATCGTCGATCCTGATTGTATTCGTGCTTGTACTCATTACTTCACGACTACTGACGAAATTGATGAATTAACGCAATGTTTGACTAAGCTCATAAATTAAAATTTTACCTCCTTCTGCTCATGCCACCTACGATCTATATTGCGATTACCAATCACGGTTTTGGTCATGCTGCGAGAACTGCGTCGATCGCCAGACAACTTCAAAAACTGTTACCATCAATTAAATTGATTCTCGTAACTACAGCTCCGAGATGGTTGTTGGAATGTTACATTGATGGTGATTTTATCTATCGTCAGCGTGGGTTTGATGTGGGAGTAGTTCAAGCGGATAGTCTGAAAATGGATCTAGACGCAACCCTAGTTCTGTGGCAAGGTATTAGAGCGAGGCAGGATGAAATAATTGCTGAGGAAGTGGCATTTTGTCAAGAGCATAACGTCAGCTTAGTATTTGGTGATGCTCCGCCGTTAGCAACTTTAATTGCTAAAAAATTAGGGATACCCTGTTGGATGTCGGGAAATTTTGGTTGGGACTTTATTTGCCGAGATTGGGGTAAAGAGTTTAGTTCTATTGCTGATTGGATTAGTGATTGTTATGGACAATGCGATCGATTATTTCGAGTTCCCTTGCACGAATCAATGGATCGGTTTCCAGTTATCGAAGATGTCGGCTTGACTGGTGGCGATCCTAAGTATCCACTAGCCGAAATTCAAGCTAAGTTTAATCTAAATCAGCCAAAATCTCAGACGATCTTACTTACCTTCGGCGGATTGAGTCTAGATGCCATCCCTTATCAGAATGTCAGTCAATTTCCAGATCGTCAATTTATCACACTCGATTCTCATGCCCCAGATTTACCAAACCTAGTCAAAGTTCTCGATCGATCTTATCGTCCAGTTGATTTTATGCCATTGTGCGATCGAGTTGTCTCAAAACCAGGATATTCAACCTATGCAGAAGCTCTGAAATTAGAGATTCCGATTGTTTCACTCACTCGCTCTGGTTTTGCTGAGTCCGAAGTTATCCTCAACGGAATGCAGGACTATAGTTATCATCAAGTAATTAGTCCCGACCAATTTTTCACTACCAACTGGGAATTTTTACACCAACCATTACAACCACCGAGATTAAATACTAAATTAGCAATTGATGGTAATCATTCGATCGCAAGTTCGATCGTTGAATATCTAGATAATCTAAGTTGCTATACTTGGCACGGTCAAAGCTTGCGCTTTTGATAAAAACACGATCTATCGATAATGTCCCCATACCCGACAGCCCACACCCCACACCCTAACCTCAAATTATGACCGTGCAAAGTATAACTATAATCAAAGTGGTTAAAACCACTCCTCATGTTGCAAAGCCTGCCTACATCGCAGCGTGCGATTTTCATCGCACTGCGCTCCCGATATTCTTAGCTTACGCTTTTGCTTGTGCTAGGTTCAGATTTGCATGGTTCGTGTATTGCTACAACTTTACCTCTGTTACTCATATGCACGTAATCGTGACAAGATTCATGTATTGCTACTAGATTCTTTTTGTCCCAATTATCATGCTTTCCATCTACATGATGTAAATGTACCTTTTCTTCGCCAATGAATGTTAATCCACATGCGACGCACTTACGGCTTTGC
>NZ_JBGSQZ010000276.1:0-12533 GCF_041737865.1 Chamaesiphon sp. | reverse complement strand
AGAATTTTGCTGATTTTAAAGCGGAAATTTCCACCTGTATCGGCACCGCGAATACAGACCGGAAAGAAAAGCTAGACAGCCTATTAACACTCAATTTTCAATCTTTTGCAAAAGTCCAGATCTTAACCGTTTAGAGTATATCAACTAACTTGTGCCATTATCCGGAGTTGACGCAGAGAGCGGATACAATTAGGGCAATCACAACCGAATACAGCGACGGCACCATCACTTTCTTCGTCGCTAAAGTTGACGAAAGCGTCAGGGTTTTTAGCTTCAGCCTGTGCTCTGGCGATGAGTGTTGATTTGAGTGGATTGCTACGAGAAGATTTTACGCAAACAAGTCGGGCGTGAGCACTGACACAGAATTTATCCTGCATTCCAGATGTCCCTTCAGCTAACACAGGTTCGGTCGCTGTGACTAGAGGTAGTATAGTACTGAGGACAGTAGGTGCCGATAGAAATAGAAGTAAAAAATTTTTCATAAATTAATTAATCTTAAAATTCCAAGCTACATGAATCTGAACACTAACCGATCGATGGGAGTCTCGTCAACTCCCATCCAAAGGTGGAAAATCTGCTGATGAAATGTCTCAACGTATTTACGGATGTAAAGCTTCTAAGCAATCCTAAATGGGAAGCTAGGTTGATGTAGGGTGTGTTAGGCGCAAGCCGCATGAGCACCAGTATCTGATTTAGGATCGCTATCAGGTTGACTCGACTGATTCTACTTAATGTTCCCATCGATCGCCTCAGATGGTGCGTTACGCTTGCGCTAACACCCTACGACTAATCAAAAATTTAGCCCCCAAATGACTTAAACCGCTGCCATTGACTCGGTGGTGGTGTCAAAAACTCATACGCACCCGCCGCTGTAGCAGTTGCCGTCAGTACGATATCAAAGGATAAGGATACCCGTAATTCCTCTGTCTCATTCATCGTTACGGCATGACGTTGTTTTGCTGGAAACATTAATAGTCGCCCTTCTACAGGTACATAAGCGGTTTGGAGCTGATTTAGATAGTTATCATCACCAATAATATCCGTATTCTCACTACCCAACCCTGGGCTAACTTCATTTACTCGTGCATCATCAAAGAATACTAGTCGCCCAGGATCGTAAGTGCCCTCGGCTGGTACTTTGATATAGTAAACAGCACTAATATGTGCCGTATTGTGACAATGAGAACCGATTTCTTGTTCTGTCCGTGAGACGATCGGCCATGCCCGTTGAATGTAGAGATCCACTTTAGTCAGATCCACACCCAGCTCTAGTAAATAGATCGCTGTATGCCGCTCTACTTGCTCTACAATCCACGCAAAACTCGGATTGAGATGAATTTGTTCTACTCCATGTAGATCGCCCGTCCAAGCCATCTCAGGATAGTTACGGCGTTCGGCACCATCTCGCTCTAGTTGCAATACAGCGTCTAGTAGTTGCTGTTGATGTTTTGGAGCATCTGGCAAATCGTCATAATAAATTGCGAGTGGAAAGCAAGTCTCGATCGGCATAAAATTATTTCTAGTATATTAATAGCTCAACGATTCTCCTGGGGAGAAGCTACACCCACGATAGCAACTAGTAGGCATTGATGATTATTTTATTTAGGGAAATAGATGCTAAAGTATGAACTTGGCTGTGAGTTAAACTACAACATTGGCGAACCAAGTACGCTAATTTTTAATATTGGTGTTGTCAGCAATGATTATCAGACGATCGTGCAGGAAGACCTACATTGTGATACCGTTCAGATTGAGGAATACATTGCACCGATCGATCGCAACCGCTACTTGAGAATCAATGCCCCCGCCGGAGAGTTGAAAATTTCCTATCGATCGATCGTCGAGACAACTCACGATTATTCAGATCCCAGTCAGATTATCGAGGTAGATCCAGCCAACATCCCCCTCGATATTTTGCACTATCTCTATCCGAGTCGCTACTGTCAATCCGATCGACTATTTCGCCTCGCCGAAGCTGAATTTGGTAATTTAGTCCCTGGTTATGGGCGGGTGACAGCTATTTGTAACTGGATTTACGATCGGATTACCTATGTGTCTGGTAGCAGTGATTCTTTCACATCTGTTAGCGATACAGTCTTAGAACGCGTCGGCGTTTGTCGAGATTTTGCTCATCTGGGGATTGCCTTCTGTCGCGCCTTAAACATCCCCGCACGGTTTGTTTCTGGCTACGCCTACGGTTTGAATCCTCCTGATTTTCATGCCTGGTTTGAGGCTTATCTGGGCGATCGTTGGTACCTGTTCGATCCGACTCGGCTCGCGCCACAAAACGGGCTAGTACGCGTGGGCACAGGGCGGGATGCCGCAGATGCCGCCTTTGCCACCATTTTCGGTGCTGTGCAAATGAGTCAGATGAAGCTATTTATGAATTACTTACCCACTGGGCAAGATTCAGAGCAGATCCCGATCTCCACTACAGAGGCGATCGCGAATAGTTGAGTAGATACTTAAAGAGTTAATTTAATATTCACCTAAATCTAAAATTGAGAGTATGCCAAATTGTGAGTTAGCTGTCAACGGAACTTTGATGCAGGGATTGGAGTTAAATGGTAATTTGCAGCAGGTTGGGGCGATGTTTGAGCGAGAAGCAATTACCGCCCCGATTTACCGTTTGTGGTCGATCGACGATCGCCATCCAGCGATGATGAGAGTGGGTGAAGGAGGACAATCCATCGCTTTAGAAATCTGGTCTTTACCTGTAGCGGGACTAGTCCAAATCTTACACCAAGAACCCGCCGGATTGTGTATTGGCAAAATTAAATTAGCCGATAATAGTGAGGTTTTGGGCGTTCTAGGCGAACCTTTTCTATGTCAGGGGAAATGCGAAATAACTGAGTTTGGGGGTTGGCGTAATTATCTTAAATCAGTTAATAGCTGACTAGGTTGATGCCGATCGTAAACTTTCTGCTCCATGCTGGCGCAGTAAAATCATTAATTCATCTCGATAATCTTGAAAAATAGCGTGGCGTTTGACGGTGGCGGCGCGATCGGGTAAATTAATAATCAGCTCATTTTTGACTGTACCAGGGCGAGAACTAAGTACAAAGATCCGGTTAGACAGAAATACAGCTTCTTCAACATCATGAGTAATCGAAAGTATCGTAATTTTAGTACGTTGCCAAAGGTCGATAATAAATTCGTGCATCGACTCTTTCGTGTGTATATCTAACGCTCCAAAAGGTTCATCCATTAATAGGATTTTAGGTTCGCACACTAGCGCACGCGCGATCGCGACTCGTTGTTTCATACCTCCAGATAATTGGCTGGGTAAGCATTGAGCAAAATCACTCAACCCCACGACATCAAGATAATAACTAGCGCGTTCCCGTCTTTCTCGTGATGATACTCCCTGAAGTTTCAGACCGAATTCTGTGTTTTTTTGGACGTTCATCCAGGGATATAAAGTATAGTGTTGAAATACCATACCGCGATCGGGACTAGGCCCGCGTACGGGTACACCCCCAATCCGAATTTCCCCACTACTAGGCGTATCTAGTCCAGCAATTTGACGTAAGAGTGTAGATTTTCCCGAACCAGAAGCACCCACTACACAAACAAATTCACCTTGTTCGATCTCAATATTAATATTTTCGAGTACTGTAATATCTTGATGCTGAGTAGTAAATTGTTTGGATAAATTATCAATTTGTAGGAACATCTAATTTTAATATGATAGTAGTTTAACTTTAGTCAGCAAAGCCTAGAGTAACCCAATTACATTATCGGGTAAATCATCTCGATCGACAGTATCAAGTATGACATTTTAGACTCGATCGTTATTTCTGTCCAAAAATTTATCGGTCGTAAATTTGGGCTTGACGAGTTCATAATAATAAATATTACTTATTAGACCATTTAAAGAAAACTCTGATGATGTATTGAAATAACAAGTCTAAGGCTAAACCGATCGCGCCAATCACAATAATACCGACAAAAATCTCATCGGTTTTTAAAAATCTACCAGAGACACTGATCCTTCTACCTAGCCCCTCTGTAGCGGCAATTAATTCAGCAACGATGACTAATTGCCATGCAGCAGCTAAATTAATCCGACAAGCATCTAAAATACCTGGAATCACATGTGGAAAAATCACCATCAATAAAGTTTGGATGCGATTTCCACCTAAAATATAAGTCGCCTCGATTAAATCTTTGGATACAAACTTAACTGTATCCATCACCATCAGCGCATTAAAGAAAAATGTACCGATAAAGATGAGCGTAATTTTAGGTTCTTCGCCAATGCCTTGATAGAGAATTAATAGCGGAATAAAAGCTGGCGCAGGCATATAGCGCATCAAACCAAATAATGGTTCTAGCAATGCTCGAATGCTGCGGAAACTTCCCATCAACACACCTACAGGAATAGCAATAGCAGCAGAGAGTGAAAAGCCAACTCCAACTCGCCATAAACTCGCGATCGTATCTTGTTGTAATTCTCCCGTTTCCCACAATCTTTTAGCAGCAATAATCACCGCTGAAGGGGATGGGAGAAACTTGGGATCGATCGATCCAAAAGTCGTCACACCCCACCATAATATTAGCGGTAGGCCGATCGAAATCCCCATCAGCGTCCAATTTAATGATTGAGGAATATCTTCCGCTAATCGCCAAAATACTGACGGACGTAGAGCCGATCGATCCCGCCGATTTGATGGATTATCGCGATCGTTATTTTTTAGCTTTGGCGGCATAAGCTTTGATAAATCTGTCATCAAATATTTTAGTTAAATCCGGTTTGCTCTTCGCCAATCCTACTTCACTTAAAAACGCGCTCATTTTTGCAGCCGCATAAGGTAGAGAAGTCATATCATTACCAGCTTCAAAGGCTTTGAGATTTTCTGCGACAGTAAAAATTCGCGTTCCTTGGGCATATTCTTTGTACTCACTATCGCTCACACCTGCTCGTTTAACTAAGATTTTATTGGCTGGATCGGGATTAGCTTTGATATAGTCTAAAGTCGCAAACCAACTATCAACCATTGCTTGGACTTTTTCGGGATGTTCGGTAATAAATTTTCGGCTGACAACCAAATGATCGGAAATCGAGCCAGGAAAATCTTTAGAACTAAATAACTCCTTACTTCCAGCTAATTTTAGAGCTTGGGTAGTAAAGGGTGCAAAGACAGCTACTCCGTCTACTTGTCCGGCGGCAAAAGCAGCGGCAGCTTTACCAGTTTCTAGAGGTACAAACTTAATATCCTTGGCAGTTAATCCAGCTTTTTTTAAACCTTGTAATAATAGAAAATGATCGACGGTACCTTCTTCGGCAGCAATTTTTTTACCTTTTAGGTCGGCAATAGATTTAATACTTTTATTAACAATGATTTTATCATTACCTGTAGAGTTGTCATTGGTCAACACCACTACCTGATCTGCGCCACCAGAGATCGAAGCGATCGTATCTCCCAATGTCTGACTGTTAGCATCGAGTTTTCCGGCATTGAGGGCAGAAATTGAGTCAAGATAGCCATCAAACCATTTTAAATCTACTGATACTTTATTAGCATTAAATATTTTTTGGTCTTGGGAAACTTGCCAAGGAAACCATCCCGGCCAAGCACTAAATCCTAACCTAACATCTGCCACTGTAGTATTAGAATTAGACGAACTAGTAGAGTCAGTTTTAGGAGCGACCTTTGTGCCTGGATTACTACAACTGACATTTAGGGTCAAAACAGATGTGAGTAAAAGGCAAGTCGATAGTATCGATTTCCGGCGCATAAAAAATACCCAATAATTTGCGCTTGAGACATCAACGATCGTGAGTACTCAAGCTGCTGTAAGTTAGTTAGTTCGATTAGTCTAGCATCATAGTAAATAAAACTAACAAGATCGCTATCAGATAAATTGTATCCAATCATACAATTATTTAGATTTAGTAATGTAGCGTAACTATTTTTCAGGCAAATAAAGGTGCTGTGGGATCGTTTTGCTCAGAGATTGAAAAATATTCGATCGACTAGCCCACTTTTTGGATTCGATCTGCTATGATTCATTCAAGGCAGTTCGATAGGTTGCCAAAATTATTAAATTAAATACAAGTCAGGATCGCTTCTAGGGTTCCGATCGAGATATTATCGATGACTGGTCCGAGAGAAGCAGCCGATTGGGGTGGATCTACACTACTAATTCGGTCACACGGCGGGAAAAAAGCCCGGGAGAACTACTTTAGCAATACTGGGGATAACTCCTCAGCTATTGGTATATTCTGTGACCAAAATTACACACCCAATCTGGATAACTTGTGATGACTATTACCCTAGCTCCACACCAAGAAATCGACCCCAATCTAGTCCTCTTTGACGAAAAATTGTCAGGTGGCGACTACTGGCATGGCATCATCAAACGTGGGAATACGCTACGGATTACCGACTTAGCCGGATCGCACGGTGTAGCCCTAGCTTGCTACAATGCCGACAATCCGATCGAACGGCTGAATGTCGCCGACACAGCCAAAATCCAATTCAATGCCTTCTTGAAACAGGGGATGGTGATGTATTCGGATATGGGCAGAATATTATGCTCGATTACTAGCGATACGTCTGGCTGTCATGACTTAATCTGTGGTTGTAGTAACAGAACGAGTAATGAGGTAAATTATGGCGATGCGAGCTTACGCAACTCTCGAAATAACTTCCTCAAAGCGTTGGGTAAACGGGGCTTAACCCGCAAAGATTTGATGCCAAATATCAATCTATTCAGTCGTGTGGCTGTATCGCCCGATGGGGATTTGCAATACGATCGCACTTGCGAGAAAGCGGGTAGTTATATCGACTTACGGGCTGAAATGAATATCCTCGCGATCGTGTCAAATTGCCCTCATGTTTTGCATCCGAGTACTGAATACAATCCACAGCCGATTCAATTAACGATCTGGAAATCGCCAGCACCTACTCTTGACGATGCTTGTCGGACGGCTAATCCTGAAGTCGTGCGGGGATTTATCAATACCGACGCATTGTTTGCTCAGGATTAATCGATTTGTAATTAATCCAAGTTATTTGAATTGTTGCGTGGCTGATTTACCCCACCCCAGCCCTCCCCTTGTAAAGCGGATTCGCGCTCGTCGGGTTCCCCGACGGTTTAGCGAACCAAGCAGGGGAGGGAGCAAGATAAGAAAAGCCCCACCTTTATAAGGGGGGTTGGGGGGGGTAAAGATCTCAGTCTTAACTGAAGAAATCGATTCCACATCCATTAACATCATTAACCCTAATAAAATAAACATGATTTCTACAATTTCTAATCCCACACTCGATCCGGCTAATGCTATTTACGATGAAGTAATTCCAGCTCGTCAACCTTGGTCGCGAGTGGTCAAATCCGGTCAGATCCTCCGCATTATCGACCTCCAAGGTAATCAAGCCGTCGATACCCTATTCTATAACGCTCACGATTCATCCGAGCGATATAGTGCCCCCGATACGATCGTTCGTCAAGGCAACATCTTTATTACTACTGGCACCAAGATTATTTCCAATGAAGGGAATGTGATGATGACAGTGACTAATGATACCTGCGGTCGTCATGATACCGTCGGTGGCGCGTGCAGTATGGAGAGTAATTCTGTTCGCTATGGATTGCATAAAAAACATCTCCACGCCTGTGTCGAAAACTACTTACTAGAACTGAGTAAGTATGAGATGAACAAGCGGGATTTGGTGAGTAATATTAACTTCTATATGAATGTGCCAGTGAGTGCCGATGGTAGTTTGGAAATTGTCGATGGTATTTCTGAAGCAGGTAAAATAGTCGAGCTACAAGCGGAGATGGATGTAATGGTATTAATCTCCAATTGTCCCCAAGTAAATAATCCCTGCAATGCCTATAATCCCACACCAATTCGATTGGTGATTTGGGATGCCCCAAACCATGCTTAGGTTGGGTTGAACGAATGTGTTGGCAAAGCCTCTTCTAGCCAAGTTTCCCAACGTCATATCAGTTTTCTGGAATCGGGAAGAGCAAAGCCCAGTCAAGCGATGGTGTTGCAATTGGCAACCGTTTTAGAAATTCCGCTGAGATACCAAAATATGATGCTCAGTGCGGCTGGATTTGCGCCCATTCATACAGAGATCGATCTATCGGCTCCAGAAATGTCATCGATTTTCAAAGCCATCGGTTTTATCCTTCGTCAACAAGAACCATATCCAGCCATTGTCATCGATCGTTACTGGAATTTACTCTTAGCCAACAAAGGAGCTACCCGACTACTCAACATATTCATCGATCCTGACAAATTGCAAACCCTCTTCTGTATTGATGGGAAAATCAATTTGATGCAAGCTATGTTCGATCCGCAGGGGCTACGTCCGTTTATTGCTGACTGGGAAGAACTGGCTGTATCTTTGCTTCAGCGGGTACATCGCGAAGCAAATTCATCGATTGAGAGCGAACAGTCCGCCTTTTTGTTTGATGAACTCGTCAGTTACCCTGGTGTTGCCGATCTCTGGAATGCCTCAAGTCGTTCACAAAATGTCTCTGTTCGCGAAGCGTCTGCCTCAGCAGAAGGAGAATCCACGCAGAATGATTTGATTCTTACAACTCACCTCAAGAAAAAAGATCTAGATTTGCGGTTTTTCGCGATGATCGCCACGCTGGTTACTCCCTGTGACATTACCCTTCAGGAAATCAGAATTGAATGTCTATTTCCAGCAGATGAGGTGACAGAAAAAAACTGGTATCTCGCCTAATCCATATCTAGCTAATGCCAAATTATTATGATCGATCGAATCCTCATTGCCAATCGTGGCGAAATCGCCTGTAGAATCATCCGCACCCTCGACAGGTTGAACATCCAATCGATCGCAGTATATTCTGAAATCGATCGACATGCACCGCATGTAAATATGGCAACCGAATCATTCTGTATTGGCAAAGCTACCGCCGCTGAAAGTTATTTACAAGCCGATCGAATCTTGCAAATCGCTCAGGGAAATCGCGTCCAAGCCATCCATCCCGGCTATGGATTCTTGAGTGAGAATGCCGAATTTGCGACGACTTGCGAAGCTGCTGGGATTGCCTTTATCGGGCCTACACCAGCCCAAATCCAACAATTTGGACTCAAACATACTGCCCGATCGATCGCGGCTAATAATGGCATTCCGATGTTAACTGGCAGTGAATTACTGGAGAGTCAATCCCAAGCAGAAACGATCGCGTCCCAGATTGGTTATCCAGTGATGCTCAAAAGTACGGCTGGCGGTGGTGGGATTGGGATGGAAATTTGTCGAGATAGTAGTAGTTTAGCAGCAGCATTCGATCGAGTCGATCGATTGAGCAGGCAAAATTTTAGTCAAGGGGGAATTTTCCTAGAGCGTTATCTACCCCGCGCCAGACATATCGAAGTTCAAATCTTTGGTGATGGGAATGGGAATGTAGTTGCTTTAGGAGAACGTGATTGTTCGCTCCAACGCCGCAATCAAAAAGTAGTTGAAGAAACCCCCGCTCCAGGTATCGATGAAAACTTGCGATCGCAACTATATTCAGCCGCCATTAAATTAGGTAAAGCTGTCAACTATCGATCGGCTGGTACAGTAGAATTTATCGTCGATGCTGATAGTCAGGAATTCTACTTTTTGGAGGTAAATACTCGTCTCCAAGTCGAACATGGCGTGACAGAATTAGTCAGTGGCATCGATTTGGTTGAATGGATGGTACAGTTAGCAGCAGGTGCAGATCTCGATTTAGCTAACTACAACTATCAACCCCAAGGACATGCAATTCAAGTCCGCATCTACGCCGAAGATCCCCATCACAATTTCCAGCCGAGTGCTGGCTTGCTGACAGCGGTAAGTTTCCCCGAATATGTGCGCGTCGATAGTTGGATCGCCGCAGGTACCGAGGTCACACCCTACTACGATCCGCTCTTAGCCAAGGTTTTGGTATATGGAATAGATCGAGATGCGGCAATTTCTAAACTTCAAACTACTCTCACCAATAGCACGATTGCCGGAATTGAAACCAATCTCGACTACTTAGCTCAAGCAATTGCTCACCCTGAGTATCGAGCGGGAAATGTCCACACTCAGTTTTTAAATACCTTAAATTATCAACCCCAATCGATCGATATTCTCGATCCTGGTGTTCAGACTACTATTCAAGATTATCCAGGGCGGATCGGTTACTGGGATGTCGGCGTACCGCCATCCGGACCGATCGACCATCTAGCATTTAGACTGGGGAACAGACTCTTAAATAACCCTCCAGATGCTGCAGGACTGGAGTGTACCGTGTCGGGGCCAAAAATTCGCTTCAATTGCGATCGAGCGATTTGTTTGACGGGAGCGCAGATGATAGCCACCCTCGATGGCGCACCCGTGCCGTGGTGGACGGTAATTTATGTTAAAAAAGATAGCGTTTTAAAGCTCTCCAGCATTACCGGAAATGGCTACAGAAGCTATCTGACGGTCGCTGGCGGCTTTGATGTCTCCAACTATCTCGGCAGCAAATCTACCTTCACTCTCGGTCAATTTGGCGGTCATGGGGGGCGAACACTCCGCACTGGCGATGTCCTACATCTCAACGATTCACCTAAAAATATCCCCCTCGTCAGTCTAAACCCCGATCTAATTCCTACCTGTACGAATCACTGGGAAATCGGAGTAATTTATGGCCCTCATGGTGCGCCAGACTTCTTTACACCTGCGGATATTGAGATGTTTTTCGCTACTGACTGGGAGATCCACCACAATTCAGCGCGAACGGGAATTAGACTGATCGGTCCGAAACCAGAGTGGGCGCGAACTGATGGCGGTGAAGCGGGATTGCACCCATCAAATATTCACGATAATGCTTATGCGATCGGGACTGTAGATTTTACAGGCGATATGCCGATTATTCTCGCCCATGATGGCCCTAGTTTAGGGGGTTTTGTTTGTCCCGCGACGATCGTGCAAGCCGAATTGTGGAAAATCGGTCAACTCAAACCAGGTGATAAAGTTCGGTTTCAGCCAATCTCGATCGATCGGGCAAATGCTCTAGAATTGGCACAAGATCGAGAGATCGAACAACTCGTTCCACAACCCAGATCTCCGCAGGAATATTATTTACCAGAGACAGCATCAATTGCTGGAAATAACCAAACTATCTACCGTCGATCGGGCGATCGATATCTATTAATAGAATACGGTGAATTAGTCCTCGATCTCAATCTCCGGTTTCGGATTCACGCCTTAATGGAATGGCTCAAATCAAATCCAATCGAAGGTATCATCGATCTTACTCCTGGAATTCGATCGCTCCAAGTTCATTATGATAGTCGGATCTTACTCGATCGAGAATTACTCGACTATCTCACCACCGCCGAATCAAATTTACCAAGTATCGAGCAATTAACCGTACCCACGCGGATTGTGCATTTACCCCTATCTTGGGATGATGATTCCACTCAACTCGCGATCGATAAGTATATCCAATCGGTTCGCGCCGATGCGCCGTGGTGTCCGAGTAATATCGAATTTATCCGGCGGATTAATGGCTTAGATTCAGTTGAATCCGTCCGTGAAATTGTTTTTGCTGCCAGTTATTTAGTATTAGGATTGGGGGATGTTTATTTAGGTGCGCCCGTAGCTACCCCGATCGATCCGCGTCACCGTTTAGTTACTACTAAATATAACCCTGCTCGAACTTGGACACCCGAAAATGCCGTCGGCATTGGCGGAGCTTATATGTGTATCTATGGCATGGAAGGGCCTGGTGGTTATCAATTTGTCGGGCGCACCGTGCCAATTTGGAATCGTTATCGACAAACGGCGGACTTTACCAAACCGTGGTTATTGCGCTTTTTCGACCAAATTAGATATTTCCCAGTTTCGCCATCAGAATTATTGCAATATCGCGAAGATCTAATTTATGGACGGGTTAAACTAGAGATTGAAGAGACAACTTTTAGCCTAGCAGAATATCAGCAATTTCTGATTGATAATGCTGATGATATTGCAAGATTTAAAAATACCCAACAAGCCGCCTTTCAAGCCGAACGAAATGCTTGGGAAGCTGCCGGAGAATTTACTAGGCAATCGATCGAACCAGAACCAGCTCCTTCAGTACCAACACTAGATCTTCCACCCAACTGCACACCGATCTCCGCTCATTTAACAGCCAATGTGTGGCAGGTTTTAGTGAAGCCAGGAGATGTAGTAAAAATAGGAGATAAATTAGTGATTCTCGAAGCAATGAAAATGGAAATGACGATCGAGGCGGAGGAAGCAGGATCGATCGAGGCTATTTATTGTATGCCTGGACAAATGGTATCTACTGGACAAGTATTGATAGCTTTTAGAATGAGCTAGGATGCACGGATCGAAATCTTTCGACAGCTTCGATCCGCGAAGTTTCACCGATGAGAATACACTCTGCCATTATCTCTAAATCGAGCTTGCTGAAAAAGTCAATAAATGGCATTAAATTAGATCGATCGTTAATCGATCTAATTTAATTCATTAAAAATTAGGATGCAACTATAATCAATCATAATTTTTATTAATCATCCGAACCTGATTGACGGACAAAAGTCC
>NZ_JBGSQZ010000108.1:0-21251 GCF_041737865.1 Chamaesiphon sp. | reverse complement strand
TCCTGTTAATTGGGCTATTTTCTTTACTTGGATTGTCACTTTGGTTCGTCGCGCTGGCATTCGGACTGTCCCACAAGCTTTGCGTTTATGGGCTAATCAAGTTGATACTGCTTTTTCTTTCCTTGTATGAAACCACCCTGCTTCGAGTGCCAGAATTGGGGTTTCCAATTCGGTATATGGGTCATCTTCATGATGAAATTTCTTTAGCTCTACTATATTCTGCGGTGGATGTCTTTGTTGCACCCTCTCGACAAGATAATCTCCCCAATACTGTCGTGGAGGCGATCGCCTGTGGTACACCAACTGTTGCTTTTAAAATTGGCGGGATGCCAGATCTGATTCAGCATCAAGTTTCTGGTTATTTAGCACTACCTGATGATGTTAAAGATTTGGCAAGAGGGATTGAGTGGGTGCTCGAACAACAACCATTCATTACACCAGATATTTAGGGCTTGCTGAAGATCTCAGCAAGCCAATCACTGCAAGGGTTTTGAGCCTTTTTCTAGAAATTAAGTGCAAGGTTTTGACGTTGAAAGGCTCAAAACCCTTGCACTATTGGTACTGATTATCGAAAAGCTGATCCAACATTTTTCAGATGGCTAATCTTGCTCATTGTTGTTTTTGCTTTGTATATTGGTTCGTTCATATCTGGTTTCAATTTAAGAATTTCCGTAATCTTTTTTTGTTTACCTGGGTTCTTTTACATACTCCCGCTAAAGTCAGGCAAGCTTGACGGGCAAGCAAATATCTACACTTATATCCTCTGCTTATCTATTTTATTGAGATTAATCTACTTTTTTAATAATCTCATTACTTCATATCAGGTTGAAAATTATCTGACTTTTTGGGGAAGAGAAACATTGACAACACCAATCACGGGAGCATCTCACCAATCACTGGCTACATCGAGTTTTTCTTCAAATGCTTGGTTAGCGGACTTAGACTTATCTAAAAATACTACATTAATAGATTTCAATAAATTTTAAAAACTATTCTATTTTTATTATTAGCCTAGTACTTCATGAGAAATTGTTTAGTCTCAATCGTTACGATTTCAAGAAATAATTATCAAAGTTTATTCAAAACATTGGAATCAGTCAAGGATCAAGACTATCTGGAGATAGAACATATTATTATCGATGGAGATTCTAACGATGGAAGTAAAGATCTCTTAGAGTTATATTCTCATTCCAAGCAATATACTTATATCTCGGAACCAGATCGGGGTATATCTAGTGCTTTTAATAAAGGCTTAGAAAAAAGTAATGGCGATCTAATCTTCTTCTTGAATTCTGGTGATATTTTTTTTGCTAATAACGTTGTTTCTGAAATTGTTGAAAGCTATCTAACTCATAAATGACAATGTGCTATTGGCACAACTGTTACTACAAGTTTGGTGGGAGAACCGATCTTCTATTGTCCCCTGCAACTTTCTTCAATTTTTCTGAAATACTTTATGTTTTTACCGCATCAGGGATTTTTCTGCGAAACATCATTACATAAAAAGTATAGCTATGAAGAATCCATAAAAACTTCTATGGACTACGAGTTATTTCTGAGAATGCTCAAGGATATTCCAATATTTTATCTGCCATTTGTTATATCGAATCGAGAACCAGGTGGAGTCTCTAGTCAGACAAGCAAACGAATTGAAGAACAGTCACGGATCCGAATTAAGTACGCTACAGGCATATATGAATTAGCTCTGATTAGGATGATCAATTTGCTCATACTTGCCAAGAGTCGTCTAAAAATCGACTCGCCATTTAAAGCTAAAATTTGTAATATTTAACATGCACTTAATATATATATTTGTACCTAAAAACAATAATTTAAGACATACCTCAGACTCTTTGGATAAAGCATTGAAATTATCTACTGATATCAGTTGCTATCGATCGATAAAGATAAGTCATATAACTTGGAGAATAATTATAGACTTAATTAAAAAAGCTAGTAGATTAACAAAAGGAGAGAGCATATCACTATTCGTTTTATCAATTCAATTAGATTATCTATTGCTGACGATCGTACTCAAGCTACTATCCAAAATATTTTCCAAGCAGGCGATTGTATATTATTTGATGCACGAGCCTCGATATGAAAAGGGTAGAGTTAATCCGATCGATGCAAATTTAATCTATTTATATAATTTACTACTGGGTAATTTTGCCGATCGGATTTTATTGCCGAGCAATGAGGCTTTAAATAAAGCTAAAACCTTTCTCGATCCTAGTAAGTTTGAGCGCGTGAATCTAAGTTTTGTTTCTATTCCAGAGCAGATACTAGCTGATAATTTAATCGAACTAAAAAATAATTGGAATCGGCTGAAAACTTTTTCATTACTTGGTACTGCTGCTAAAGATAAAAACCCCCAAGGCTTCGTATTGCCAGCTAATATTACCGATCGACAGTATTCAGGAAAAACTAGATTCATTCGGGCTGGTCGCGATCGAGATGTGAATGTTGAATATAATGAGGAGATCGTAACTACATTTCCTGGATACATGACGGATAGTGGTAAAAGATTTTTATTTGGAATGACACACTTTATTGTGGTTCCTTACTTTTTTTCAACTCAGAGTGGAGTTATTGCCGAAGCATTAAGTCATGGTAAGATCTTGATTGTCAATGATATCCCAGTATTCTCCACTCTTAAAGGGCTAGACTTTGTATTTATCATCGATTTCAGCAATGAAGATTCTATATCAAAATGTGTCGATAATTTATTCAATATGGATTGGATTGATTATGAGCAGCGATATTGGAAGGCGATCGAATATTTTCAAAATAATTTCTCAGAACTCTATTTATCAAAATCAATAACTAATATCATCCAGTCATCTACTAATTAATTATTTTATCAAGAAAATTATATTACCTCAATTTAGTTACAGCTTATGCGCCGTGTGTTATTTATTGCTCCTAGAATACCTTTCCTCCTCATGCAGGGAGATAGAATAATTTGTTATCATCGCTTGCAAAGCCTAAGTACAAAATATGCTATTACTCTAGTGACTTTCTATCAGTCACAGGCAGAGTTAGAGAATATTAAGATCCTTTCAGGCTTTTGTGAGGAAATTTATCCTATTTATTTACCTAAGTGGAAATCATTACTCAATTGTGTGATGTGCCTATTCGATCGAGATACGCCTTTTCAGGTTGTTTACTATAAATCAAAACAGTTGCAGTTAAAATTGGATGAGCTAACTTCTCGCCAAGATTTCGAGCTAGCTCATTATTTTTTATTGAGAGTTGCTGATTACCAAGTACCTGAAAATATTACAAAAATTATTGAATTAATAGATTCAATGCAGCTCAATTTTAGCTCAAGAATTGCCGTGGAGCAAAATATCATTATGAAGCTAATCTTAAAGATGGAACTAAATAGGGTGACTGATTATGAAATTAATATAATCGATCGATTTCGGAAATCTATTCTGGTTTCTAGAAAGGATGCAGACTTTATCGGCACTTCACAAAAAATAGAAATTATTCCAGTTGTCATAAATACCAATACTTTTAAACCATCTACAACCACTCGAAGTAAGTCTATAGTTAAAATAATCTTCTCTGGTCGAATGGCTTACGATCCTAATATTTGTGCTGTGCTATGGTTTGTAAATAACTGTTGGGATCGGATACATCAAGCTTTTCCAACCACCAAATTTATCGTAGCTGGAGCTGATGCTACAGCAGAAATCATTAATCTAGGTAATGCTCGTAACATCGAGATCTCTGGTTACGTCGAGTCAATGATAGACACTATCTCCCAAGCAGATATTGCCATAGTTCCCATGCAGTCAGGCTCTGGGATGCAAGTTAAAATTTTGGAAGCGATGGGCTGTGGTTTGCCAATCGTCACGACAACACTAGGACTAGGTGTAATTGAAGCTATTGATGGTCAAAGTGTCATGGTTGCTGATACTGTAGATGAATTTGTTGCTGCTGTGACTAGCTTAATTCAAGACGAAGACAAAAGAAAAGAAATAGGAGCTAATGGACGTAAATTAGTTGAATCAAACCATAGTTGGTCGAGTGCATCGACCAAAATAGAATCAATTTACAAAAATGTTATTGGCGATCGATGATTTAAATACACAATTTTTAGCTAATATCTACCATCTGCGGCGTATTAGTCGCTCCTTTTGAAGGATTTGATGTTGGCATCTCAATAATTTTACCGATGATAAGTTCGATCGTATTTGAATCAAAAATCACTTTATTATAAGTATGAAGTTCGATAGACGTAAACTTTTTGGCTTGATTACTGGCTTATTTTTATCGAAGATCGGTAGTATCGGCAGTAGTCTAGCACAAAAAAAATATATAAGTATCGATCGCCAGCGAAGTTTACCTTTTTGGGTGGGTTGGTACGATCGGATGAAAAATTCATCCCTTGCTGCGAAAGTGTATGCTAAAGGTATTAACTTGTTAATGCCTTATGTCGGAGACGTAAAAAAGGAAGATATTCAATTATTTCTGGATAAATCTAATAAAGTCGGCGTAAAAGTTTTATTGGAGATTCATCGACCTTTAGTCGAATCAGGGAATATTGCAGCCATAAAAGACTTTGTTTGCACTTATAAAAATCATCCTGCTGTATATGCTTGATATCTTTATGACGAACCAGAAATTAAAAAACCTACTCCATTATCGCCACAATTCTTAGAACAAGTATCCAAAGCCATCAAGGATGAAGATAAATCTAAGCCAGTGGCATTAGTTTTTGCCGATCCTTATAAAATAGAGCCTTTTGTGAATGCAATGGATATAGTGATGTGGGATCGATATCCTTGTTTGAGGGGGGAGCCAGAATTTCAATGGGTTCTAGCTTACCGAAGAGATTCCTACAAAGTTCTTTCGCTCGCCGATCTTCACAAGCAGAAATTTTACAATGTCTTGCAAGCATCTAATGAAAAACAGTCAACAAAACGACTACCAAGTATTGGTGAACTTCGCTGTATGTTCTACTTGTCAGTTTTGGCAGGATCTGATGGTTTACTATTTTGGATGTATGAGTTGTCGGTAAATTCATGGAATGAGTCCACACTTTATCCTACTATTATAGAATCTAGGAAATATATACCTGCCATTATTAAAGGCAAGGATCTCAGCAGTACGTTGAGAGTCAGTAATTTAGATGTAGAAGTAAAGTTATTTTCTATTCCTAATACAAAAAAATATCTAGCGATCGCCATTAATCACGATCGGGTTCAAACTACGCTAACGGTGAAGTTCGATCGGAAGTTTGCTGGTAAAAAAGTCACTACCGATCGATCTAAAACTAAGATAAGACTATCTACTGATGCAAGCTTTAGCACTCTCTTGAAACCATATGAAGTCCTAATCTGTAAAATTGATTAGGACAAGATGCTTTAGCCGCTGCCGCTATTACTTACATGTCGATCGAATTTATACTGGCTCAGATGCGATCGACGTTTATTTTGCTAGTTCGCTATTAAACTCATTAAAACTGCGTCTTTTGAGTTCAACTGAGTCCTTCCGTGGTAAAAGATCGAAGACTTCCCGTAAGGTATCATCCACTTTTTCAAATGACATTTGACCCGCTCGATCGAGTCGAATTTTACCCTGCTTATCAAAGATCACAGTTTGGGGAACTGTACCACCATAATAGTATCCTGCTTCCGTGCTTGAATACTGACGATGTGCGGTTGATGATTTATCATCGAGTGCCAGACTATCTACAGTTACGGGAATAAAACTAGCTGCTTTGCCATAGTAAGCCTGAAGTTGAGAGATAACAGTTGAATATTTCTTACAGTCACTACTATCATCGACATAAAAAACTAACATCGCTGGTTTATTAGCTTTCAAAGAGTCGGCTAACGAAATTTTTGCTGGTACGAGCGAACCGTTGCCAGCATACAGCACAAAAACATTACCATCATATCGATCGTCATCAATTCCGGCTAGAGCTGGATCTAATAATCCCCACGAACAAACAAAAATTAAGATTGCAGTTACTAACGATCGCCACACAGATTTAAAGTAATTAGATAGCATTTTTGACGGATAATTTAGTTAAATATAGTTGTTAAAATCAAATCTAAAGCGATCGAGACGATCGAACTTAGAATGAGCATAGGAGGTATTTCAACCTAAATTCTAGCTCGGATAAATCCTCCTCCTACTCTCAACTATCAACCGATCTCACGGCTTCTAACATCCGCGAGAAATAGACACTTCTTTTACTAATTGCCGAACGCTTGATGGTAAAGCCCTGCGCTTCCAAAATCTGCGTCACATCTACTTCACGGTGGAGATAAGAGCGGGTAGCTTTGCTTGCGCCAGGAAAGAAACTACCAATCTTTTTGAGTACCGATAGCCAAGGAGTTTTGGGTGCAAAACTGAGAATCAGCCGCGATTGGGCTGTCGATGCGAGGTGAGCAATCATTTCAGCAGCTTTGGATTGGGGGTAGTGAATCAACACATCCAGACAGACAACTGTATCGTAACTACCACTAAGGCTTTCGAGATCTTGAACGCTAAAGCTGGGATTATCATTATTGCCCAGCACTTCAGCCGCGCGTTCTTTAGCTTCCCCAACCATTTTCTCAGAAATATCACTCGCACTAACGATCGCACCAGCAGTCGCCAGCGGAATGCTCAAACTCCCCACCCCACAGCCTGCGTCACAGATGGATAAGCCATCTAGGTTACGATCTGCTTCCAACCACTCTAACAAGGTGTCCACCGTCTGTTGATGCCCGATGCGGACATCAAGCTGGATCTTATTTACTTCACCATCGCCATAAATCCGCTTCCAACGATCGAATCCCGTATTGTTAAAATATTCTTTAACTATTGCCTTGTCGTCTACTACATCCATCGAAATTCAGGTGTCAAAAAATTATGGCTATCGGTAGACAACTATAGCAGGCGATCGGGGGTGTCGGGTAGGGTCGAGAGGTCGAAAAATCCTGGGTTAAGCTACCGATATAATGCCTACGATTGTGTCTTGTCTCGCTAAACCCTCGGGGAACCCGTAGACGTTGGCGAAGCCTCCTCTAAGGAACTTAACCTAGAATTAGCTCACAGCAAGGATCTGTAGGTTGGGTTGAAGAATGAAACTAAGGCACACCCAACCATAGTTTCTTTCATCCATTAGACGACGTTTACGTCGGCTCAGTTGCTCCGTAGGAGATACGAAGCGAGGCGTGTCGTAGACGGAGCGCGAGCCGCAAATCGTGGCTGATGATGCCCAGTCCGCCTACGCGACTATCAAAGCTAGGTTGATGTAGGGTGTGTTAGGCTGCTGCCGCATGAGCACCACAATCGATACCCAAGGATTTGATTAAGGATCGCTATAGTTTATTAGTCCGCGTAGGCAGGCTTTTGCCGCGAGCGGCAACAACCGGACTTTGCACTCCGTTCGCGTAGCGTCTGCCTTGCAGAGGAGTGGTTTCAACCATTTTGAATGTAGGTAGCTCGACTATCGGCGTCGCCAGAAATCGATATTTTTAAGTTCGCTCTATTTCGATCGATAGAGAATACATGTGAAATATTAGCTCCAGAGATCTATCTATTGATTGATGTATTTAGAATAGGATTTGAAGTACACCTGAATAACTGGCTCAACTAAAAATTTAACACCACAGTAATTAATCAGCAAGTATCCCGATCCATAAATAGCTTTGATATCCATGAAAACATAGCTAGAGGACACGCAAATGGAAGCAAAACTGGTAGTAACTCAGTCATCTAATTCGATCGCTCCCAGCCAGCGGGAAATTGAAACCTTATCGGTACCAGCTTTCTCGTTTACCAGCCTAATGGTAGTCTCAGCGATTGGTGTTGCGATTTATGCTTATATTTTCAAACGAAGCGATCGAGCGTTAGCATTAAAACAGTCTCAAGAAATTATGTGCCGTCGCTGCGAATTTTTTAGCGATAATCACTATTTAAAATGTACTCTTCATCCCACCACAGTCTTGACAGCACAAGCAATTAATTGCCGAGATTGCCGACTAAAGAGCCAAGCAAAATGGCTCGGCAAAATCAAAGGCATACTGCAGAGCCTTTACAGCTTTTTTAATAAATAAATTACCTATAAATAACAATTTAATCATATTTATTATGCCAGGAACCCTTTTATGAAGCCAGATTATCTGATCGTCGGTAGTGGTTTATCAGCATTGACCTTTGGTGCGCTGATGGCACACTCTGGAAAGACAGTGCAAGTCCTCGAAGCTCACGAGCATCCAGGTGGCTTTGGTCATACATTTACGATGGCGAAAAAGTATACGTTCAATGCCCAATTCCACTATGTTTGGGACTGCGGTGAAGGGCAAACTGTCAATCGCGTCCTCAAAAAACTGGGCTTGGAAAAAGACGTCACGTTCGAGCGTTACGACCCCGATGGTTTCGACCACATGCGGATGCCCGGATATGCGATCGATATTCCCTCAGAGCCAGAAGAACTAATTCAGCGATTGTCAAACCTATTTCCAGAACATGCTCAGGGTATTCGGCAATTTGTAAATGAAGTCGAGAAAACTGGTGCAGGTATGAAAATACTCGCGCCGCCGATCGATCCTATCGAAGTACTCAAACATCCCCAGGCAGCCTTCTCTACCGTCCAAAATCTCAACAACACCCTTCAGGACGTATTTGACAAATTTCGGTTGCCGCAAGCCGCGCAGACCCTTTTAGCTCTGCAATGGTTGGACTTTTTACTGCCACCAGATCGGCTCTCCTTCTTTGCTTGGGTCGCACTATTCCGAGGCTATCAAGCTGGGGCATTTTATCCCACCCAACACTTTGAGGATGTGATTAATTCGTTGGTCAAAGTCATCGAATCACATGGGGGACAGGTATTACTAAACCAGGAAGTCACCAATTTTCGACTTACAGACAAAACGGTGACGGGAGTTGAAGCCATGAACCTCATCACCCATCAAACAGCGGAATTTACAGGCGATACAGTAATTTGTAATATCGACCCTCAAAGAGCAGCCAAGATGATTGGTGAGGAAAAGTTTTCCAAAACTGTGCGCCGAAAACTCGACTATGAATATTCGGCATCCAACTACATGGTCTATTGTGTCGTCAAAGATCTCGACCTGCGCGACTATGGATTTGGGAAGTGGAATCTCTTTCATACCGGACATCAAAATCTCAATGAAGCCTTCGCGCAGATGTACGATCGCCAGGACTACTCCAACCCGAGTTTTGCCATCACCACACCCACGCTGATGACATCCGCCAGTCGAGACTGTCCCGAAGACTGCCAGATTGTCGAATTTCTGACTGTTGCTAATTATGACTACTTCAAGCAACTCCGCGATCGCGATCCCAAAGCTTACAGGCAGAAAAAACAAGAGATTTTAGATACCATCCTAGATATCGTCGAAAAGCACTATGTACCGAATTTTAGAAAGCACATGGTCTTTGATATTACAGGTAGCCCCACCACTAACGAGCGTTATTGCTGGTGTCCTGAGGGGAATTCCTATGGCTCCATTCTCACCCCCAGCAACATGGGTTTGGGACGACTAAATCATCAGACTTCACTGGAGCGGTTTTATTTTTGCAATGCTTCGTCTGGCTATCCAGGCTTTGCGCCGACGATTTGGACGGGGGCACTACTCTATCAGCGATTATCTGGAGATGTAATTTTAGGCAGCGGCTGAGGAAGACAAGTCGATCGAGTAATAAGTAATAAACTCACATCTTGCACCAATACCTCAGGACTAGATAACAGCAGAGATCTAAGGGTACCCATGAAGCGGCGTTTTTATGCGGGGGTTCCCCCCGCATAAAAAAACGACAAGACAGGGCACCCCTACACAATTAACCTGTAGGGGTGCCCTGGATCTCTGCCAATCGCTAATATTTTTATACGTTAATAAGTAATAAGTTCCATCAATAATTAATTGAGAGGATTAATATGAAAATCGCTGTGATTGGCGGTGGAGCCAGTGGAATGGCTACTGCTTACCTACTCGATCGACAAGGGCATCACGTCACTGTATTTGAACGACAACCCATCCTCGGCGGACATATTCGGACACTCAACAAAAATGTCCAACCGAACCAGTCAGACTGCGCTGAAATTTTGGAAAGTGGCGTCCTCGAATTTCCGACGGCATTTACAGACTTCATTGCCTTGATGCAAGAGCTAGAGGTAGAACTAGAACCCGTCAGTATCGGTTCAGCAATGTTTTTTAAAGATGGTAGTAGCTTATTGTCAGGAGTGGCGATCGATAATAACGTCATCGGCATCCAACGCATCATCAAACATTTACGCCTCGATACCCTGTATGCTCGCTCCGCAGGACTATGGCTAAAAACCCAATTTGCTGACAGCAGAGCTTTCGCCAATCGACCGCTATCGGCATACCTCAGCAGCCCATGTACTCGCAATACCTGGCTCAAATTGATGGTGATGTATAGCTATTCAATCCCATTTGAACTGATTGATGATTTCCCCGCAGAGCTGGCGATTCCGATGTTACGCGCCTATATTGCCGTCAACTGGGTGAGAGTTAAAGGCGGCGTGTATACTTACATCAAAAAAATTCTGAGTAAATTTAGGGGTGATGTGCTGCTCAATGTCGAAATCGATCGCATTGTCAGAAGTCCCGATGCTGTCAAAATTGCCCACTCTACAGGCGAACAGGAATTCGATCGAGTCGTATTTGCGACACCACCAGACCAAGTAATAGCACTTTTAGCCGATCCGACGGCTGCTGAAATCAAACGGTTTTCGGCATGGAAAGCCAATCACGTCACTAGCATCGTTCACAATGATGATGCTATGTACGATCGCTATGGCATCCATACACCATCAGAATTTGATTTCTTCCAGACACAGGCTCAATGGGGATATAACGGATATCTCAATCAGCTTGGCGACATCCCATCGCCACCACATTATTTCCTATCCTATCAACTAGAAGAGCTAATCGATCGCGATCGGATCGTTCATATCCAAACACACCATACCCCGCTTTATACCACTGAATCCTTCCGCTATCGAGATGAGGTGGTGGCTACTAACGGCGAGAACAATACCTACCATGCGGGAGCCTATCTTGGCGATGGCTTGCATGGTGGAGCGATCTCCTCCGCTGTTCGAGTCGCTCGACTAATTGGATCGAGCCTAGAGCCTATTTCTTCGCTCGAACCCAAACGGGAGCTAATTTCGACGACCAGGATAGCAATTAGCTTAGATAAAAGCTAGTAGTGTCAGCAGTTCTAGCTTTTATTACCGAGCCGATCGACTCCATATAGATCGATCGATCCTGTCAGTATTATTAGTACATTTTCGCTCGATTCTCCTGAGGGAGAGGCTACCCTTCGACAGAGCTTCACAAGCGTTGCCCGTGAAACTACGATCTTGAGAAGATCTAGCTTGAAGTCTATCCATTGAGTGATTTATTCATCGAACTGTTTCATGTATGCTAATTGGAGTAATTACTTGCTCAAATTAAATTAGATATTAATCACCCAAGAGTAGGGCTAAAATTTTGTCGAGCATACAATCTTATATTTAGACCTTGAGTAGATCGATAACTATCAAAGTTATTGCGCTCCAAAAACGGTTTCGGAATCGATCGCCTCGAACGAATCGAACTACCCACGCCTCATGCCCAGTCTCAATCGATCGGAATCTAGAGGAAATACATGAATCTTAAATATGTCTATACGAGATTGAATGTCCAAGACTATGTAGCCTGCAAGCTGTTCTACCAAAACGTTTTAGGCTTTAAAGTCTCCTCTGCTAACGATGCCGAAGAATATGCCGAGCTGGATGCAGGCGAAACTAAAATTACGCTGCTCAATCGAGCGAGGTTGAAAGATTACATCGACCCGATTGAGAATTTAACCTACAATCCTGATGATGCCAAGATCGCCTTAACTTTTGCCGTGCCAAATTTGGATGAAGCAATCGCCCAGTTGCAGTCCAAAGGTATTCGGATGGTGAGCAATCCTTGGCAACGTCCTGAAGACGACGGGCTGGCTGGTGGCATTCTCACCGCCTGTTTTCGGGATCCAGACGGTAATTTAATCGAACTCGAACAATTCCTAAGTTAATTAGCATTAAGGAGCCAAAATGAACATACTAATGGTACTGACATCACACGATAAACTTGGTAATACGGGCAAAAAAACTGGTTTCTGGCTCGAAGAATTCGCTGCGCCCTATTATGCGTTTAAAGATGCTGGGGCAGTTATTAGCCTAGCTTCACCGCTGGGTGGGCCGCCGCCGCTCGATCCCAAGAGCGATACCCCAGATGCTCAGACAAAAGACACACAACGTTTTAAGACAGATCCCGCCACTCAAGACGTTCTCGCACATACGCTGAAATTGAGCGAGATTGCTGCTGGCGATTTCGATGCGGTATTTTATCCTGGTGGACATGGCCCGCTCTGGGACTTGGCTGAAGATAAATCCTCGATCGCCTTAATTGAAGCCACACTAGCAGCAGGTAAACCGATCGCTTTAGTTTGTCACGCGCCAGGAGTGCTGCGTCATGTCAAAGCAGCCAACGGCGATCCTGTGGTGCAAGGTAAAGCAGTCACAGGCTTTACCAATACCGAGGAGCAGGCGGCTGGATTGACCGAGATTGTCCCTTTTCTGGTCGAAGACATGCTCCGCATGAATGGGGGAAATTATGCCAAAGTAGCAGACTGGCAGCCCTATGTTCTCAAAGATGGGCTACTGATTACTGGGCAAAACCCAGCATCTTCTGAGTTAGCCGCCAAGGAACTGCTCTATCGGCTTTCGATCGCTACTCCCTAATATTTTGGTACCATGCCAAGCCACCATCAGTGCAGTCTTAGGTGTTTAGTGAATAGTGGATGATTTTTGGTACCGATAGGTAAGTTCTCAAGTTATGTTCATCAGTTGTTATGTTTTGATGCAAGATGTGAGTTTTATCTAAGCAAATAATCTGCGGGACCAACTAAGATTTCTAATCGAGATTAATGCGACTGCAACCACTCCAAGATCGCTGGATTGACAATTTCTGGATACTCATCATGGGGACAGTGCCCTGCATTGGGGATAGAAACGACTCGAATGGGTTTGCCTGTGGTGGCGAGTTCTCGATAGACAGTGGCTCCTTTAATCGGTGTCCAGGGGTCGTTTTCGCCCCATAATACTAGCAGCGGTTTGGTGACTTGAGGCAATAACGACTCTGGAGTCGGCCCTGGGGGTGCGCTGAGAATTGAGGCAAAAACCGCTTGTGCGCCTGGGTCGCAAGCAGGTTCATAAATAATGTCGATTAGTTCGTCGGTGACGGCTTCGCGGCGCGGATAGACCTGATAGAGACTACTGCGGATGCGGGATTTCTGGCGGACTCGATCGAAGATAAATTTACCGAAGGCTGGGGATGCGACAATGTTGGTAAAGATGCCCATCACGTTCCGTAGCAGGAAATTCAGTTCATCAGGGCGATGATTCAATCCACCCGCACAATTAATCAATATTCCACCCGCACTAATTTCGGGGTGATGTGCTACCAACATTAGACTGAGTAAAGCACCGATCGAGTTACCGACAAATACCGTCGGTTGGTTGATATACTCATGCCAGAAGTCTACGACCAATTCCTCCCACAGTTCCATACTGTAGTCGATGAGAGCTTTATCAGAGCCACCAAATCCCAATAGATCGATCGCATATACCTGATAGCCACCCGCAGCGAATACGGGGATATTCTTGCGCCAATGATCGATCGACGCACCAAAGCCATGAATGAGAAACAGCGGCTGACCCTCACCTGTAACTGTATATTTAATCTGGTGTCCGCGCCAGTTCCAGGTGCGTTTGTTGGTGCTACGGATGGATGTCAGGGATGGTGTCGCGGTCATGAATAATGTGGGAGTATGGCTACTACTCGATCTTAGTAAAAATTTTTGGAGAAGGAAAGGTACGGTTGCCGATGGTGAATAGTGAATGGTGAATCATGAGATCTCTCGTTCCGAGTTGATGTAGGGTGCGTTACGGCTGAAGCCTAACGCACCACGATCGATACCCAAGTCTGATGTAGGATTGCTATAGCAGGATCGATCGAGTCAATATTCCTAACATGGTAGCTTTGACTTAATACATAATCGCGATTTAATATTCACTTTAATATTTAAGCGAATGGCTTTTGGTTCGTGAGGGCTATGTATCCTTTACCTAACTTTTGGATAAAAGCACTAAACTGATTTTTATCATCTTCATCAGCAAATAAATTTGCGAGCGAGCGTAATTTATCTAAACTCGTACGAGATTCTTCATTGCCGATCATTTCTAGTCCTTGACTGTTTAATATTTTAGCTAAGGCTGGATAGGATAAAGAGTCATAATGAAGCCACGTTTCCTTCCAAATAATTCTTTGACTTGTAAAAGCTACCCCTTGTTTAGCATCATTCAATATACTGGTATCTATTAACGCAACTACTGTCTCCTTATCATCAGGTTCTAACCAGCTTTTATAGGCATTAACGAGTAAATTGAGAGGTAATTGAGGTGCGATAAATACTTCAGCTAGTTTATATTGACTATCGATTTTATTAGTAATCAATCCAGCTAAAGATTCTGGTTGCGGAGCTGTTATTAAAACATATGTTTTAGCCTCTAACTCTTCAAGTACTCCCTGGTTTCTTTGTTTATTAAGATCGAGTAACGACCAAATCACGTAGGCTCCCCCCAATGCAACTGCGGCGGTTCCGCCTGTCATGACACTCAAACCACCCAATGCAGTCATCGTGGTAGTAATCGCCGCCGCACCTGATAAAGAACCTGCTACCCCTGTAGCTGTAGCCGCTGTCCACGCCAGAAAAGCTACCCCACCAGCGACAACTGTACCCCCGCCCATTGCGATACCGAGATTTTTGAAATCTTCTCCATCCATCTGGGCTAGTAACCCAAACGAAACAACCCCAGCAGCACCAATTAATGCAGCCCCACCAGTAACAACGGCTAAACCGCCTAACATCCCTAACCCACCTGCGGCGACAGAGCCACCACCCAACCAAGCTAGAGTCGCATTAGTGGCTGCGGCTCCAGTCAAGCTAGCAATCGAAACTCCAGTTCCGGCTTCTAAACCCGCCGCAGAAAGTAATGTTGTAGTGCTGGGGACGAGAGCTGAGGCATTTTGACTAGCTTGTCTTATTCCTTGTTGTAAGTCGTGACTTCGATCGACGGCAATTAGGATATTATTAGCTAAATTCTCATCTCCAGCTAAACTTTGCTCGCGAGCTTCTTTGTAGACAACTTGAGCATTAGCGGGCAAGTTTGAACTAGTGTAGATAAATAGATCGAGTGCTGCTCCCATCGTAGGATCTAGATCTTTTTTGCCCTCTCTGACTTGTTGATAGGTAGCTAAATACTGTTGTTTTTCTGCATCGTCTAATTTATTGCTACTGTCGATCGATTGTAGAATTAGATAATCTACAGTAATTGCTCTGGACAAGGTGCTACCGTAGGTGTAAGTTTGCTTGAAAGCCTCTGATAGATTAGAGTCAAGGACGATCGAATTAAGTTGTGTAAGTGCTTTAAAGTCAGGAATAGGTTGACCAGCTTTAATCGATTCTAATGTACCGAGTAGTAGTTTGCTATCTGATTTATTTACTGCTCGATCGATTACTTGGCTAATTTGTACCCATCGAGAGTTATTGCTAGCAATTTCATAGCGTTGGCGAAGATCTGGACTGAGGTTGGAAGATGTCAAAACTAGATAATCAAGTAGTTCTAGTGTTGGTATATCCTTGACAATTTTACAATCTTCAATTTCTTCGTATACGGATTTACATTTACTTTTACTCGATGTAGATATAAATTGAGTCTGGTCAATTTCATCATAAATCTTAGCTGCTATTCTTGAGTTAGTATCATACAAAGTGCGAATATTAAATTCAATTCCATTCTGTTCGATCTTTGTATTGTCTTGAATTCTTTGAGGTATTTTTAAAGAAAATGAAATACCTGAATACAGCATGACATCTCGATCGCCTCCTTCTCTTGCAGTTAAGAAAGGTATCGAAACTAGATATTTTTCGGCAACTTTATTACTTTCATTGGCACCAGCAGGAAGAGAAAAGATCGAGTCTTTAATTACCAAGCTGGCAGTGGCGATCGTGATTTGCTGCAAAAAATTACGACGGCTATAATTCGATGTCATTTGAAGATACTCTATATTTGCAGCGAACAGATAATAACTTTCAAATATACACAGCTATTCAGTGTCACCGATCGCACACGATCGTCTGTGTATATTCACTCTTTTATATTTTATGCTTTTATCTAGAGATCGACCACAGTAGATTCACTTAGTAAAATAATATCGATCGACCACAGTAGATCCACCTAGTAAAATAATGTCGATCGATTGGGATAAAATTAGAGCAGTAACTGAGGTTTCCAATTAATCGATCGATCGCTAAAATTGGTATAGATATCGTCCAAATCAACCAAATAACTGACTAGTAACAATCGCTAAATCTGAAAAGATCGAATCGGTAACAATCTGCGCCCCCATATAGGTAATCGGTGCAGCATCAGGATAAAATACCGTCAAGCTCTGGACACTAGGATCTACTATCCACACTCGCAATACACCACCTGTGAGATAACTGCTAGCTTTTTGAGCCATCTGTCCGAAAGTCTGCCCTGGTGAAATAATTTCGACGACTAATTCTGGTGCGACGGGACAAGCGGCATTTTCTTGCCAAGTAAATGGCAACCTGTCGAATGAGACATAAAGTAAGTCTGGTACTGGTGTAAAATCATCACTAAGATCGACCGCCCATTCAATCCCGACTCGACCGAAACTATTACCCCAAGCTGTTAAAACCGTAAAGATTGTACCAGTAGATCGAGAGTGAAAGTATTTGGGAGACATTTTCTCAACGGCAATTCCATCAATTAGTTCGTAAGTCCGATCCGTAGCATCTGAGATCGCCCAAAATTCTGCTTTAGTAAGTTTTTTTGTAGAGGTGTTTATCATGTATCACCATCAAATCGTAGCTTTAATTTAACATATTCTCAGATAGAGTCGGCTATTGTTATCGAAGCTTTTAAAGCAGCCTAGGGGTTTAAATACCCCACCTTGAGAGGGTGGATTATGGTACCGATTTGAGAAATAAATTATCATTTTTTAGCTCATAGTTAGTTTGTGGATGTGGATTGACGATCGGAGCCGATCGGATTGGCTCTAAAGATCGATCGTGTCCCCAGCTTCAATGATAAAATTTGGGTTTGAACTACTCCTTAGCGTCACCCTCTCTCCTAGAGCATCGTAATTATGAATACACCCGTTTATCCCGTCCGCTGGCAAGACAATCGCGTCCTGCTGATCGATCAAAATCGGTTGCCGAATGAATATACGCATGTAGAAATCAGTCGGGTGGAAGATATGGCTCAAGCCATATCGACGATGATTGTCAGAGGTGCCCCAGCGATTGGGGTGGCGGCTGCGTATGGGATGTATTTGGGTGCTAGAGAGATTCGGACTACAGATCGGGACGAATTTTTGATGCAGCTCATCGAGATTGGTCGGATGCTCAGAGCGACGCGCCCGACGGCGGTAAACTTGTTTTGGGCGATCGATCGCATGGAGGATACCGCCCGTAATTGGAGCGGGAGTGTGGCTGAGATGAGTGGGCAATTACTGATTGCCGCTCAAAAAATCAATGCTGAAGATATCGAAACTTGTCAAGCGATCGGTGCTCACGGGTTGATGGTATTACCCAGTAGTCCAGAGCGGCTATGTTTACTCACTCATTGCAATGCTGGTGCCCTGGCAACGGCTGGTTATGGTACTGCGCTTGGGGTGGTACGTTCGGCATGGACGCAGGGGCGATTGGCGCGTCTGTATGCCGATGAGACTCGTCCGCGACTGCAAGGGGCGAAACTTACCAGTTGGGAGTGCGTCCAAGAGGGAATTCCGGTGACGGTAATTGCGGATAGTATGGCGGCGCACTGTATGAAACAGGGCTTAATTGATGCGGTGGTGGTTGGTGCCGATCGCATTACCGCCAATGGCGATACAGCCAATAAAATTGGTACCTACAGTCTGGCTCTGATCGCCAAAGCCCATCAGATTCCATTTTTTGTAGCGGCACCACGATCGACTATTGATTTTAGCCTTAGCGATGGTAGTTTGATTCCGATCGAGGAACGCCATCCGTCGGAGCTGTATCAAATTGGTGAAACTATTATTTGTCCCCCTGGTGTTGAGTTTTATAATCCGGCTTTTGATGTGACTCCAGCCCATTTGATTCAGGCAATTATTACTGAATTTGGCGCATTCTCGCCAGCAGAAATTATCGATCTCAAACATATTTCTGTTTAATCTCGATCTCTCAGCTCGGTCAAACTAGATCGAGTCCTGATTGTCAAGCAGAAAATGGCGTAAATTATTCCAGCAGTTTGTCAAGTGTGCTGCTGAGAGAATCGGCTCATTAATGTGTAAGATCGGCAGAGTGGCGATCGGTAAGTAGTAAACTTTGAATAATATCCAAGTGAATAGTAGGAGTATACGCACGGTGAATCCGATCGGATCTACTCTTCAACAGCGTTATCAGATCCTGGAGCAATTAGGACAGAAGGGATCGGTAACTACTTATCTAGCGATCGATCTTCGAGTTCCTGGCAACCTCCAACTCAAGTGTGTAATTCACCGTTATGAGCTAAACGATCCAGCCCCAGGTAGTGCTGACTGGGATCGAGCGGTACTTTCAGCCCAGAGTCTATATTCATTGAGTCGTCGAGTTAATTCCCCACAGGAGCGGCTGTGCCAAAGACTGCCGATGATGTATGGGTATTTTGCCCAAGCGGACGCATTTTACATCGTCAGAGAATTTATAGCGGGAGTCGCGCTAGAGCAAGAACTATCACCACGAGTGTGGACTCAATCGCAAGTAGTGATGTTACTGAAAGAGTTATTGGAAGTCTTGCGCGATCTCGATCGAGATGAGATGAGCAACTCGCCGATACTACTGTCTCAGCTCGTCCGGCGCACTCCCGATCGCCAACTAGTATTAATTAATTTGCCAATGGCGATTGGTGCGCCCCAACCACCACAGCCTGCCGAGCTACTACCACCCTGGCGCGATCTGCGGATGGTAGGTGAAATTACCATCGCTGCTGCGATCGGGATTGCAGGATCGGAGCTACCATTAACCGCCAGCCACTACGCACAATGGTCAAAATCATCTCAAGTCAACCATCCTGAATTAATCGCCATTATCGATCGATTAGTTACTACCGCAGCAGATCGCTACCCATCGATAACCGCCGCTTGGCAGGCGGTAGTGGGTACGATCCCTCAACTGCTGGTTCATCAGCCGCGTGCTGATACTCGCGTGGAGATCGCTCGACACGTTCGACTATATGTCGATCGTGGTACGGGATTCTATGAGGTTGGGGATTGTCAACAAGCGATCGCGGCTTACGATCTGGCTTTGTCGCTCGATCCTCAGTGTGTTGATGCCTATTGTGGGAGGGGAAATGCTCGCCGTTATCTGGGCGATTATCCAGGCTCCTGGGATGATTTTGAGACAGCAGTGCAGCTCGATCCCGATCGAGGAGTTGCCTACATCGGGCGGGGACTAGCAGACAGCTTTGGGCACGATCCCGTCGATCCGAGTGCTGATTTTGAACGTGGCAAAAACTTACTCGCCGCTCCCGCAAATCCGATCGAGTATGTGATGCGGGGTACGGCAAAAGCGCAGCTCCAAGACTCTCAAGGAGCGATCGAGGATTATACTACGGCGATCGCTATCAATCCGCGACTAGTCCTCGCTTACAATAATCGGGGCAATTTACGGCAGCATTTGGGAGATATGGACGGTGCTTTAGCAGATTTTAGTCTGGTATTGAAAATCGACTCCCGCTCGGCGATCGGTTATAACAATCGCGCGATTATTTATACCCATATCGGTCAATTTTCCGCCGCAATTGCCGACTATGCCAAAGCGATCGAAATTCAGCCCAATTTTGTCAGTGTTTATAACAATCTCGGTAATAATTACTGTCAAATGGGGGAACATGCATTAGCGATCCTCCAATATAGCAAAGCGATTGGCTTAGATCCAGAGTTTGCTGTCGCCTACAGCAATCGGGCAAATGTGTACCGGATTCAGGGCGATCTAATTACAGCTCTAGCCGACTACGATCGAGCCATCAGTCTCGATTCTAACTTGGTAATTGCCTACTACAATCGTGGGATTTGCCATCGTCAGCACGGCAATCATCAAGCAGCGATCGATAGCTATACTCAAACTCTCGCGCTCGATCCTCAATATTTTTACGCCTATTACCATCGCGCGAATGCACGTCAGTACTTGGGAGATCGGCGTGGGGCGATCGCTGATTATACCCAGACGATCTACTTCGATCCCCACCATCTCCACGCTTATTACAATCGCGCGATCTCCCGCAGTGAAATTAGCGATCCTCAAGGAGCGATCGAAGATCTCGATCGCGCGATCGAGTTGAACCCATCATTTATGTTGGCATATTATCAACGTGGGCGAGTATTATCGATGAGTCACGAATATCGAGATGCGATCGCCGATTATCACAGCGCGATCGACTTAAATCCAGATTTTCTCGATGCTTATTATCACAGAGGATGCAGCTATCAGAGCCTGGGAGATCTGTCTGCTGCACGAGCAGATTTTAGTCACTGTATCGATATCGATCCCAATTATGCCCCCGCTTATTACCAACGGGGCAAAATTCATAGTCGCCTTGGCGATCGTCCTGGAGCCATTAGCGATTATCATCATGCTGCCAATCTCTATCTCGATCGTGGCGATAGCAAAACTTATCAGCAGATGCTCCAGATGCTCGATCGGTTAGCAGGTAGGGGTTAAATTAATTGATAATTGATAGTTGATAATTGATAATTGACAGCAACCGCCAAGGCGATGAGGACAGCGATTGTGTCTTGTCGCGCTAAACCTGGAGGACACCTCCAGAGCGCGCGCCGCAAATCGCTGCTCGGAATGCAAAGTCCGCCTAAAGCTGTACTAACATGTCCTCACCGATATGGCGACTATAGCTAGAAAAAATTAAGTCAACTAGCTGAAGTCGGTTTATTGCTGTCCGAATAAAATAGAGACAACTGCAACAACTGAGCTAAATAGGGCTTGCTGAATTAGTCCCTGATGCTGTTCTAAAGACTGAACTCCTTGCTAAAAAATGGTTTTGTTGCAAATATTCTCACTCGATCGCCAGATTCAAGCGATCGAGTGCAAGGGTTTTGAGCCTTTCAACGTCA
>NZ_JBGSQZ010000106.1:0-9076 GCF_041737865.1 Chamaesiphon sp. | reverse complement strand
TGCTTTTTGGCGTGGTCACGGTTACTTCTGCTGCGGCTGGTCATCAGGTATCTATTTCCTCAAACTGTTGACTAGAAACAGTTTGACATCTTTTTCTCACCCTCTTGACAAATCTCTAATTTTCTTAACTTGTCACGAATGATTGGTGACAATCCCCGTAAAGATTTTTTTGGTGCGCGTCAACTGGGGATGTATACGATCCAATTCAAGCATTCTGGATCTGAGTATGGCAATCTTCAACCACCAAGTCCAGATCATTGTGCTCATCTAATGGTTGATTCATTGGCGGAGATCTTAGGATCTATCGACAAGATAGACTTATTACTTTAAATCTGCTAACTTAATCCGTGGATCGACAAATTTGAGCAGTAAGTCCGCAAATAAGTTACCAATGATTAACATAATTGCCCCAATCATCAAACTACCCATCACGAGATAGAGATCCTTTGCTGTTACTCCTGCTAAAATTAGCTTACCTAATCCCGGCCAATTAAAGAAGAATTCGGCAATAAAAGCACCACTGAGTAAACTGGCAAATTCAAAGCCGAGTAAAGTCACCAGCGGGTTAATTGCATTCCGTAATGCGTGGACATAAATTACCCGATTTTCAGATAAACCTTTGGCTCTAGCTGTCTGAATATAATCTTGACGCAAGACATCTAATAACTCACCCCGCGTAATCCGTTGCAGCCCAGCAAATCCCGTCGCTGTCAGCGCAATAGTAGGTAAAATCATATGCCAGAGGATATCAAACAATTGACCGATCGCGGGTAATTCTTCATGATTGATACTAGTTCTACCACCTACAGGTAACAGTGGCGAACAAATCTGAGCGACGATTAATAAAGATAATGCCGTCACAAAACTCGGAAATCCCTGGGCGGTATAGCTGAGTACTCGCAGAAATTTATCGATAAATTTATTTTGATTGACAGCCCCAATAATACCTAAAGGAATCGCGATCGCCCATGTTAGAATAATTGACGCGATCGCCAGTTCTAGAGTTGCTCTAATTCGTTGCCCAATTAGCAAAGTAACAGGTTGGAAGTAGAGCATACTCAAGCCTAAATTTCCCTGTAATGCCTGAACCAGCCATTTAAAATACTGATTCACCAAAGTTGAAAAATCTTTGCTGTCACTCAATCCAAACTGCTCCATCAGTTCCTTAATCCGCTGCGGCGTAATTTTAGGATTTTGTCTGAGTGTATCGAGAAAATTGCCTGGTGATAACTGGACGATCGCAAAGCACAGAATCGAAGCTAGAAATAGGGTAAGAACGGCTTGAAGCGATCGTTTGAGAATATATAGGAATGTTTCACCTGTAAAGATCTCTCGGATTTGGGACAAGAGATCGCGGTTTGATAAGGAACGAGCCATTCAATTAGGGGATAGGGATTATCAATACAGTTCGGTTAGCTAGCGACTAAAGTCGCCGCTACTGATGCAAAGTCCGCCTGTCTTGAAAAGGTGCTTCACTTGTCTGGTCGGGTAACCCGCCCAGTTGGGAAACCCCAAGAACGCACTTTTCGCTACGCGGACTAATACTACGATCTAAGGTTTATTTAACCGAACCATATTGGTGGTTAGGTATTCTGAAGCCAATTCTGATAAAGTTGCCGAATTCTAGTCATTAAGGACTGCCGACTTGGTTGTGCTAAAGCTGGTTCTGATTGAATACGGGTTAAGAGTGTTGCTTCAGCAACAGCAACATCCCCATCGCTATAGATTAAACCGCTAATTGCTTCAATTAGGAAATCATCATCATAGATCGATTTAGAGCCGAGGTAGTCTTGAATCAACTGTTCACATTCTGCTGCTGTAACTTTGCTCGTACCAGTCAATAATGGCTCGATCTCAATGTGCCGATCTATGTGATGTGTTTGGGCAACTTTCGACAGATATTGGCGTTCTTGCGGCTGGATTTCACCATCGAGCCAAGCGACACCGATTAGGATTTTCATCAGTAATCGTGCTTGAGATTCAGTATCCATACGATCTACCATAGTGAGTAATTCTCTGTTCTAATTCTATGCCGATCGCTGCTGACATGGCTGCCAAATTTCCTGCCGATACTTTTGCCAATCTCGATCGAGTCGATAAAATGTGGCAAAATTTGCGTCAGGGACGGATTCCCCAACGTGAAATGGTCGTTTCAAGCGATGAATTTTTAAAAACCATCGATTTCGATCTGGCGATCGCTGGTGGTACGCTGGGAATTATCCTGGCGGCGGCTCTCCAACAGCGCGGTTTTAAAGTAGCTGTCATCGAGCGGGGAGAATTGAAAGGGAGAGCGCAGGAGTGGAATATCTCGCGGGCGGAATTGATGGTATTAGTAGAGATGGAACTACTCTCTGCGGCAGAATTAGAAATCGCGATCGTCACTGAATATAACCCCGCACGGATCTCTTTTCCGAATACCCCCGATATCTGGGTGCGAGATGTCTTAAATGTTGGCGTAGATCCGGTATATTTACTCGCCACTCTCAAGGCAAAGTTTTTGGAGGATGGCGGTAAGTTACTAGAGTGTAGTTCATGCGATCGAGTGACGATTCACCCGAATGGGGTAGAAATTACGGTGGGAAATAGCAAGCTCACTAGTAAGTTATTTATCGATGCAATGGGACATTTCTCGCCACTTGCAGCCCAAGCGAGAGCTGGTGTAAAGCCAGAGGGAATTTGTCTGGTAGTAGGCAGTTGTGCGACGGGATACCAGCAAAATCAAACGGGCGATATTTTTGCATCGATTACCCCGATTGAACATCAATGTCAGTATTTTTGGGAAGCATTTCCCGCCCGCGATGGACGTACCACTTATCTATTTACCTATCTGGATGCACATCCTGACAGGTTTAGTGTCGAGTTCCTGTTTGATGAATACTTGCGATTATTACCTACGTATCAACAGATAGAATTAGCTCACCTAAATTTTCAGCGATGTCTATTTGGCTGCTTTCCATCCTATCGCGATAGTCCCCTAAAAATATTCTGGAATCGAGTATTATTAATTGGTGATAGTAGTGGTAGTCAATCTCCCGTTAGCTTCGGTGGATTTGGAGCGATGATTCGGCATTTGTCTAGACTAACTAGCGGGATTGAAATGGCACTTCAAGCAGACGCACTGAGCAATAACGATCTCCAACTACTACAACCCTATCAGCCAAACATCGCCGTTACCTGGATGTTCCAACGAGCCATGAGTGTCGGAATCGAGCAAAAAGTTCATCCAGATCGAATCAACAATTTATTAGCAGCGGTATTCCAGTCGATGGAACATTTAGGTGATGATGTCTTGCGTCCTTTCCTGCAAGATGTCGTCCAGTTTCCCGCACTCTCTCGCACCTTATTTCAAACCTCAATTTCCAACCCCCAAGCAGTAATTCCAGTCGTTCCTCATGTCGGAATAATTACCCTACTCGATTGGCTAATTAATTATATCAATCTAGGTGGCTACAGTGGACTCTACCCGATCGCTAAATTAATTGCCCCATTAATCACCCAACTCTCCCCATCACAGCAGTATTATTATCAACAATCTCTACAAGCTTGGAAATATGGCTCAGGGAAAGATTTAAGAAGTTGACAGTTGACAGCTAAATTCACCATTCACCATCCACCATCCACCAAATGACTAACCCACTCGATCGATTCATCGCCCAAATTGACAAACCAGATCGAGAAATCGATCTGGCGAAAGCTGCCTTATATATCGCCCAAATTGAGTATCCAGATTTAGAGATCGATCGATACCTGAAAGCTTTGGATTTGATGGGTGCAGAAGTAGCCCAAAGATTGCCCGAAACTCAATATCCGCTCAAAGTCATCCAGACTATTAATCAATATTTATACACAGACTTGAAATTTTATGGTAATGGGACTGACTATTATAATCCCTGTAATAGCTTCCTCAATGATGTCATCGATCGAAGAACTGGAATTCCGATCGCACTCGCTCTGATTTATCTAGAAATTGCCAAAAGAATCGGCTTTCCGATGGTGGGAATTGGGATGCCAGGACATTTTCTAGTTCGTCCTGACTTTGAAGATTCAGAGATATTTGTAGATGCCTTCGAGCGTGGTGAAATACTATTTACTGAAGACTGTCGCCAAAAATTGATGAATATCTATCAACAAGATATTTCCGCGCTCCCACCAGAACTCTTCCAACCGATTACTAATCGACAGTTTTTATTCAGAATGTTAAATAACTTACAATCAATCTACCTCAATCAACCAGACTTCGATCGAGCCTTAGTCATCAAAAAATGGATCGAAAGCCTCGACTCCTAATGATATTTGGCGTTGCATCTGGGTATGAAAGACTGGGGGACTGGGGGACGGGGGGACGGGGAGTTGCAAAAAAAGGGAAATCATACCTCAAATCAGCAATGCCCGATCTTCTCAAAATTATTCTCCCCTCAACCCTTAAAATAGACTAGCAACCCCTCCGCGTTCCTCCGTGAAACCTCCGTATCCCTCTGTGTTAGAGAATACTCCATTCAACATCCCCTCAAACATCACCTATGCCCTAGTACACGAATGGCTAACACCCAAAGCCACCGGAGGTTCGGAACTAGTAGTCAAAGAAATTCTCCAATTCGTCGATGCAGATCTCTACGCTCTGATTGACTTTGAATCAACCAATCCACATAGTTACCTCTACCAGCGTAAAATTGGCACCACCTTCCTCCAAAACTTGCCTGGAGTCAAAGGCGGCGTACAGAAATATTTACCATTAATGCCGATCGCGATCGAACAGTTAGACTTACGGCATTATGATGTAATCCTATCCTCCGCCCATGCAGTTGCCAAAGGTATCCTGACTACCCCCCAACAATTGCATCTATGCTACTGCCATACGCCCATGCGTTATGCTTGGGATCTAACTTTTGACTATTTGCACCAAAGCCGACTCGGACAGGGCATCCCAGGCATATTTACCCGCTATCTGTTGCATCGCTTGCGCCAGTGGGATGTCATCTCAGCAAATCGGGTAGACTATTTTATTGCCAACTCTCACTTTACCGCCAGCCGAATTTGGCGATCTTATCGCCGTCGAGCTGATGTGGTATATCCCCCAGTCAATATCGATAGATTTACCTGTACCGCTAACAAAGAAGACTTCTATCTAACAGTCTGTCGCCTAGTCGGTTACAAGCAAGTCGCGCCGATTGTCGAAGCATTTAATCTCAATGGTAAAAATCTAGTCGTCATCGGTACGGGAACTGAATTACAAAAATTGCAACAAATTGCCAAACCTAACGTCACAATTCTAGGTTATCAGCCCGACACTGTAGTCCAAGATTATTTAGCTCGTGCTAGAGCATTTGTCTATGCAGCTTGCGAAGATTTTGGTATCGTATTGGTGGAAGCACAAGCTTGTGGTACGCCAGTTATTGCTTACGGGGTTGGCGGTGCTGCGGAAACTGTCTTAGACATTCGCTCTCATCCCGATTGCGGTACGGGAATTTTATTTCCGGCTCAGACTACGGCGGCAATTCTTACGGCTGTCGCTACCTTTGAAACTTACCACCAGCAGTTTCAATCCGAGCTGATTCGCACTCATGCTGAAAGCTTCGCGGCTCCTGTGTTTCGATCGCAATATCTGAGTTTAGTCGATCGTTACTATCAGCAGTGGAAATTGGGGACTCAAACTAGAGCTGGTAGAGTTTAGCTGACTAAAAGTATGGGTAACGAATAAGTAGTGCGATTTGTCTATATAATCTGGAAAATATTGGTGATAGAGTGAAATTGAGGAGTAAAATGACCGCAGCCAGCCAACAGATTGCTAGTAAATCAGTCAAATGTGCAGCCCAAAAAAGATCGCGCCCCAAGTCTAGCGACATCGCTAAAAGGCTATTTGATATTATTTTTTCGGTGTCAGTGCTGGTGTTGTGCGCCCCAGTCTACTTGGTACTAGCTGTATCGATAGCTTGCACTTCATCAGGCTCGATCTTTTATGTCCAAGAACGAGTCGGCAAAAATCATCGCCACTTTGGCTGTATTAAGTTTCGGACAATGATTCCCGATGCCGATCGACTACTGCATCAAATGATGGCAGAATCAGAAGATCTCCGCCAAGAATTTTCGGAAAATTTTAAGCTCAAGCAAGACCCCCGCATCACCAAGATTGGTAAGTTTCTCCGTACCACCAATCTAGATGAATTTCCGCAGTTTATCAATGTGCTCAAAGGCGAAATGAGTGTAGTCGGTCCGCGTCCGCTTGTCCCTGAAGAAATCGAACGTTATGGGACTCAGATCGATCGAGTATTGACGATTAGACCTGGTATTACTGGATTATGGCAAGTTTCTGGTCGAAATGATATTCCCTATGCCCAAAGGATTCTGATTGATGTTGGCTATGTCAAACGGCGTAATTTCTGGTTAGATCTCCGCATTGTGTTCAAAACTGTATTAATGACGATAATCCCCAAAAATAATGGGGCATATTAAAATAGTGAACCTACATCGGTAAAAAATTGGTAGTAGGCGATCGCAATTCGGAGATATGATGGGGCAATTAGACCCCAGTGATTTTACTGATAACTGATAAGTGCCAAAATGACAGAAACAAAACGTGCATTAATTACGGGCATAACTGGACAGGATGGCTCTTACCTAGCCGAACTCCTGCTCTCTAAAGGCTACGAAGTTCATGGCATTATTCGCCGGACATCGACTTTTAATACCGATCGAATCGAACATCTGTACCAAGACCCCCATACACCTGGGGCAAAACTCTTTCTCCACTACGGCGATTTAGCCGACGGTGTTACACTACGCCGCTTATTAGAACTCACCCAACCTCAAGAAGTCTACAACCTCGGTGCCCAATCCCACGTTCGGGTGAGCTTTGATGCACCCGAATACACCGTCGATACAGTTGCCATGGGTGCGCTGCGCTTGCTAGAAGCCATTCGTGATTACGAGCAACGGACAAAACTCCAAGTCCGCTACTATCAAGCTGGCTCATCCGAAATGTATGGCTTAGTGCAAGAAGTCCCCCAATCGGAAACTACCCCCTTCTACCCTCGCAGCCCCTATGCTTGCGGTAAGTTATTCGCTCACTGGCAAACCATTAACTATCGCGAGTCCTACAATATCTTCGGCTGCAACGGGATTTTGTTCAATCATGAATCGCCCCGTCGTGGTGAAACCTTTGTTACCCGCAAAATCACCCGCGCGATCGCGCGAATTGTGGCAAAGCAACAAGATAAACTCTATCTAGGCAATCTAGAATCCAAACGGGATTGGGGTTATGCCAAAGATTATGTAGTCGCGATGTGGCTGATGCTCCAACAGGACACACCAGATGACTACGTGATTGCCACTGGTGAAACCCATGCTATCCACGAATTCCTAACTGTCGCTTTCAATTACGTCGATCTCAATTGGAAAGATTACGTTGAATTCGATTCCCGTTACTTGCGCCCTGCTGAAGTAGAATTACTCATCGGCGATCCTACCAAAGCACAACAAAAACTTGGCTGGAAACCTTCAGTAACTTTCACCGAATTAGTCCATCTGATGGTCGATACAGACCTTCACGCACTTGGATTAAGGTCACCCAATTATACAGGTGAAGAAACATTACCCGATGTCGCGATCGTCCGTCAAGCATTAGCTACAATGCACGATTAAATCAGTCGATAGTTGATAGTTGATAGTTGATAGTTGATAGTTGATAGTTGACAGCTTGTGACTTACGCGTAGATGTAGGGTGTGTTAGGCGCAAGCCGCATGAGCACCAGTATTCGATACCTCAATCTGGAGGGAACCTCCAGAGCGCAAGCCGCTTTCAACTGTCAACTGTTCAAGCATTATGACTTAGTTCTTAGTACTCGCTTTTACAGGTAATATTTAGACACCCGCACTAATCGAATTTATGACAAATCTAGATTTATCTACTCAGCGTATTCTCGTTACTGGAGGTGCTGGCTTCCTCGGACAGCAAGTAATTAGTCAACTGCTGGCGGCTGGTGCCAATCGTGCCAATATTACTGTACCTAGATCTGCTGATTGTGACTTGCGGGTATTAGAAAACTGTCACACAGCAGTAAAAAGTCAAGACGTTATCGTTCACTTAGCTGCACACGTCGGCGGAATTGGTTTAAATCAAGTTAAACCAGCCGAATTATTTTATGACAATCTGATGATGGGCACCCAACTCATCCACGCAGCTTATCAAGCTGGAGTTGGTAAATTTGTCTGTGTCGGGACGATTTGTGCTTATCCTAAATTTACGCCCGTACCATTCAAAGAAGAAGATATCTGGAATGGTTATCCCGAAGAAACTAATGCGCCTTATGGGGTTGCTAAAAAAGCTCTGTTAGTACAATTACAATCCTATCGTCAGCAGTATGGATTTAATGGTATTTATCTATTACCTGTGAATTTGTACGGCCCTGCGGACAATTTCAAACCTGAAAGTTCTCATGTAATTCCCGCCCTAATTAGAAAGGTACACGAAGCTCAAATCGCTGGAGAGAAGCAGATTCAGGTTTGGGGCGATGGTAGTCCCAGCCGTGAGTTTATCTATGTAGATGATGCGGCGCGGGGAATTGCGATCGCGACGACGAGTTACGATCGAGAAGATCCGGTAAACTTGGGAACTAACTACGAAATTACGATTAAAGATCTAATTACTTTAATCTGTAAACTAATGGAATACCAAGGTGAAATCGTCTGGCAAACTGACAAACCTAATGGGCAGCCTCGCCGCTGTTTGGATACTCAAAAGGCTACAGAATATTTTGGGTTTACAGCAGCAGTAAAGATTGAAGAGGGACTGAAAAATACGATCGAGTGGTATCGTAATAATAGCGGGATCTAATCGATCGTCTTTGTCGGGATAATTCAGGAATTGCCACTACGAAGTTTAGCAATCGTCAAGCCAAGGAAATAAGAGTTGCCTGGAGAGTAAAGTCTCGGCCAACGTTAATTAGGGCTTGCTGAATTAGTCCCTGATGCTGTTCTAAAGCCTGAACTCCTTGCTAAAAAATGGTTTTGTTGCAAATATTCTCACTCGATCGCCAGATTCAAGCGATCGAGTGCAAGGGTTCTGAGCCTTTCAACGTCA
>NZ_JBGSQZ010000080.1:0-5469 GCF_041737865.1 Chamaesiphon sp. | reverse complement strand
GATGTTACTGGCATCGCAATAGTTGGCAAATCCCGATCGCGACTTTCAACGTTAAGGTTGTGATGATCTCGATCGGTTGAAGTAGTCGGTTCTATCATCTCATTACCCAATCTCTTCTAATTAGTACTTTAATTTTTGATTACTGATAAATTGCTCGATCGAAACTTCATCGATCGAAACTTCTTTATTTTTTCTATGTAATTATGATGATTTGAGAATAGTTTGTGTGGACAGATCCAAAGGCTTCAAAAGAGAAGCCTTTGGATCTAACAAATCTAGCGTGTCTAAGCAGTCATCTGCGGTTGTGCGCCACCAAATTTCCAGAGCAAGATCGCACCCAAACCGAATAGATTGATTAGGAAAACTACTATTCCACCCAAAAACGGAATTAATGCCAAAACTGTCAAGATCGCTAAACCAATTAAGAACTGCTGCGATGTTAGCTGCATCGCATTTTTATCCAAACGTTGCCCAACAAACAAAGCCACGCCAAGCGAACCGACTAAAGAAGTGACAACCGCGCTCAAACTCAATAATGGAATCAGCGGAATCCCAATCAGCGTAACTGCCAAAAACACAGTGCCAAAGAGAATGGCAAAAATTCCCCCAATTCCCCAAAGTGCAGTTAATCCAGGCTGTTGACGCAGTTTTCCCGCCAATTCTGCCAAAAAGGTTGGATTGGTTTGCAAGATAATCAGTCCGAGAATAGTAGCGACAACAGCGGCACAAAGTCTAAACATCGCACTGAAAAAATACTGAGCGAAGAAGCTTTGTCTACTATAGGAGCCGTACATCATCCCATGTCGATCGCTAAACGTCGCCTTCTCGCCACCAATAATCGCCCCTGGTTCCTGAATGATTTTGCCGCCAAAGGAATAAGCATCACCATCTACTCTTGCTCCTGCTTTGAGGATAATATCCCCGCCAAATGCGATCGCTGTATCCAAAACTCTAGCATTAGGGGAGATCGTCACACTCCCACCAAAAGCACTAGCATTTTCGACAGTTTGGTTTGCTGGAACACTCACACTGCCACCAAAGCGAACGAGGTTAGTATTGTTAATATTAATATCAGTCTGTGCCAGCGCATTCCCAGCAAAAATTAAGCAAATAGTGATTATAAAAGTCAGAATTAATTGTTGCCACTTCATAGATTTTATCTTTGTGAATAACAAGAGAATTTATTATCTCTCATAATATCGATAGAACATGAGGAACCTGTGAGGAAAATATGCTCTGAGCAATTAGAATCATTGGCAGTATATTATTAAGGAGTTTGGGTGATTCTCCAACTTTGTCCCGAAATATTGTCACATTTAGCCATCGTTAGTCGATTATTTCTACCATCGTTGAGTACATTTAAACAATTGTTTTTACCTGTAAGATTATTAGTTAAAAAATAATAGCCAGAGGGACTAGGAATTGTCTTGCTCGGTGTAATACTCCAGAGTTGTCCAGGTAAGCTGCCACATTTAGCCATTGTCAATTTATCATTTGCACCATCATTAATAATATTCAAGCACTTGTCCATGCCTGTAAATGTAGTCTGTAATTGATAAGCTTGAGGATTCTTTTCACTAGCTGTCATGCTCCAGCGTTGTCCAGCGACATTGGCACATTTTGCCATGATTAATCTATTATTCTTACCGTCTTCGAGAATATCTAAACAAGTATCTGCACCTGTCAATGTATTTCGTAATCGATTTTGCTTGACCTGAGCATTGACTTCTTGAGCCAGCAGGCTAATCAAGATAATTGGTAAAATGACAATCAAATTCTTACTTTGCATATAGAGTATTTATCTATCTATTTACTTTAGATCCTATCATTTAGGTATAAATAACATCATCTATCAAATGGGTGATTTTTAGAATTATCAAGTGAATCAATAGATAGATATATATTCAACTTAAATAACCCACCCATTGAGATCGAACTTCTAGTGAACCGTACCAAGTTCCCGAAGTGTTTGGTGAATGTTTAACCCCCTCGATCGTAATATTTGTTGCGCCAGCTAAATGTGCCGCAGTGACAGGAGTAATTCCATCACCCCAAGTATTTCCTGCTCCACAAATCATTTGATAACTACTGTAAGCCAAGCAATGCCCGAACTGTTTTTTACCATAAATCGATTTGCCCGCCACACAAATATAGCTTACCTCTGGATAAAATGCGCCTGGATAATTATCGTTAACAAAATCGAGGTTTTTCTTTGTCAACTTTTCACAACTAATCTGCGGCGTACCTAAAGTAATCAAAGTGGCAATTTTAGCTCTAGCATTCCACAAACCTACCGTGCTAGCCGTGACATCACCATAAATTGTATAGGGTATTTCTCCCAGGTAAATTCGACTAATCCACCCTCCGGCTGAATGTCCGATCAGATTAATTTGCTGGCTACTATTGTCTATTAAAGCTGCATTGACAGTTCGATCGAGTTGTCGCAAAATCGGCACCATCGATCGACCGCCGAGTGTTGGTAGCCAATCTCGTTTTCGTAGTGGTACCGTCGTTGCCTTTGTACCTATTTTTGTTAAAGCCTGTTGAAGTGGCAGATAGAGATCGGCACTTTCAAAATAGCCAGGTAATATAACAGTGGGTAACATTCAAAGTTATTTCGATTCAACAATTACTCCATCCACCATCCGAATCGTCCGTTTTGTTCTAGCTGCGACACTGGCATCGTGAGTGACAACTACGATCGTCGTACCTTGTTGATTTAACTTTGTCAGCAAATCCATAATCTCTTTAGAAGTAGTGGAATCCAGTGCCCCAGTCGGCTCATCGGCGAGGACTAAGGCGGGATGATTGACTAAAGCACGGGCGATCGCGACACGCTGTTGTTGTCCGCCTGAAAGTTGATTGGGGCTATTCTGAAGCCTGTCACTCAAACCAACTTGGACTAATGCTGCTGTCGCTTGTTCGATTCGTTGCGACTTATCGACATCGGCATAAATCATCGGTAGCATCACATTCGAGAGGGATGTGAGCTTTGGTAAGAGGTTGAACTGTTGAAATACAAACCCAATATACTGATTACGAATATCGGCAAGCTCATCATCATCGAGGGTCGTTAGATCTTGATCTGCTAGAAAATACTGTCCACTGGTAGGTCGATCGAGACAACCGATAATATTCATTAGGGTCGATTTGCCGGAACCTGATGCCCCCATAATCGCGACATATTCACCCTCCTCGATCGACAAATTAATCCGCTTGAGGACTGGCACGTCCATCGTGCCTAAATGATAGGTTTTTGTAATATCTTTGAGTGAAATCATGCTTGCCATAGTCAATTAATCCCCATGTAATGCCAAGATCGGGTCTAATTTAGCCGCATTACGAGCAGGAATACCACCCGCTAGTACTCCAACAATCAGCGAAAGCACAAAACCGACTATCACCGACCATAGAGACACAATGAAGGGGAATTTAAATAACGTAGCAGCAGCATAAGCAAAGGCGATCCCAAACGCGATGCCGATCGCCCCGCCGATACTCGAAATGACGATCGATTCCATCAAAAATTGACTGAGGATCGCACTGCTAGTTGCACCGACGGCTTTTCGTAAACCGATTTCTCGCGTCCGTTCCATTACAGAAACCAGCATAATATTCGCAATGCCAATCCCACCCACGACTAGGGAAATACCCGCGATCGCCGTAATCATCGTGGCAAACGACCCGACAATATTCGTAAAGGTATTAATAATATCTACTTGGTTAGTAACTCGAAAATCATCCAGTTTGGGTGGGACGATATGATGGCGCAGCCGAAGCACGTTTGTGACCTGAAATTGCGCTGCTTCTAACTCGTCAGCATCGCTAGATTCTAACCAGAAACCATTAATCGCTACGCCTGTGAGGGCATTATTGCCCACGATTTGAGCGGACATATTAGTCAGCGGTAGATAAACCACGTCATCCAAATCTTGCGGCCCAACCGACCCTTTCGACTCCATTACGCCGACTACGCTATAGCGATTGCCCCGAATCCGAATATCGGCACCGATCGGATTTTCCGACACGGAAAATAAATCATTTCTCACCTTGGAACCAAGAACGACAACTGGTTTCGCAGTATCCAAATCCGCCTGACGGAAAAATACTCCCGTTTCCGGCTGAATATTTTTCACGGCTGGGTAGTTCAAATCCGTGCCGATCGCCGTTGTAGCAATGTTGACATCACCCCGCACCACCTGAATATTACCGCGTTGTAAAAATGCCGAAACTGCGGTAGCTGCGGGGACTTGTTTGGCGATCGCTTGGGCATCTTCCCAGGTTAATGTACTCGAAGAACCAGCTCCCTGACTGATCCCGCCCGTTCTCGCTGCGGCGGCTGAGACTAGCATGACGTTGGTGCCCAGTGCCTCAATTTGTAGCTCTGTGGATTTTTGGACTCCTTGACCGATCGAGGTAATCGCAATCACCGAAGAAATTCCAATAATTATCCCCAGCATCGTCAATCCGCTCCGAATTTTGTTGCTCCACAGAGTTTCCACCGCCATCAGGAATATTTCTAGCAGCGAGATTTTGCGTTTAGTACGACGAGATGGACGCAGGAGGGATTTGGATTTGTTAGGAAAATCCCCTCCAAATCGGGGTGTTTCCCGTAGGATGGGGTGGGTAGATTTACGCATGAATTCAAGGATGTATAAATGGTAATTTCGGAGCGTGTAACTTCCGGCAATCTAACGTCCAGACCCACCGCCACCCGTAAGGATACTACCCCCACCGACTTTGCGGGTTCCAGCAGGAAAACTGAGTAAAACCCGTTCGTTCCCAGTCAAACCAGACTTAACCTCAGTTTTATCATTCACAGTCGTCCCCACCACGATCGGCGTAAATACCGGATCGCCACCTGTTTTTGCCACAAATACACCCTGAGCCTTGGTCTGTTGAACGATCGCTGCCGTCGGTACGACCATTACCTGATTCAATTCGCCAGCGTTGAAATCGATCGTCACATTCATCCCCTGATGCAGCAGTCGTTGGGAGTCAGTCACCGCTACTTTCACCTCAAAACTGGTCACATTTTGTTGTACCAATGACTGAGTAGCAACTTGTGTCACTTTGCCCTCAAAGGTTTTGCCAGAATAAGCATCCACCTTAATAATTGCCACTTGCCCAACGCGGATTTGGGAAATGCTGGCTTCGGCTACCTGCGCCACGATTTCATTGGTGGATGCTAGAGCCAGAATTGAAGATGATGTTGCCGAAGTCACCGCACTACCCGCCGTGGTAGGAGTGACAAATGCACCAGGATCGGCATATTTACGGGCGATAATCCCCGCGAAGGGAGCGCGAATCACAGTATCGTCAATATTTCGTTGCGCGATCGCGACTGCACCTTGGGCTGCTACTACCTGGGCGCGGGCTTGGGCGATATCTTCGGGACGAGATCCGGCTTTGAGGAGGTTCAATGCTTCTTGCCGCTGATTGACGACGCTTTTGGCTTGGGCGATATCT
>NZ_JBGSQZ010000075.1:0-8084 GCF_041737865.1 Chamaesiphon sp. | reverse complement strand
GACTGATGCACTTATTACACCACCTTGATTTGCTTAACCTCATTATCTCAAGATTGCAGTCACTTTGCTTATATTTTTGTCAAATTCCTCAATCCTCTTACTAGTACATAAGATTTATTTCTGCAAGCCAAATAAAAAGTGAGATGCTCCCCTTTTTAGTTCGTTTCAACGAACTTTTGCTATTAGCCCCAAATTCATTTGAGGGCGGTGCCCAAACGAAGCTAGAAGCCATCGATTCTCAAAGGAAAAGCTACTGCTAACGGAGATCTCTAAGCCGAACTCACGTTAACATTATTAAATTGATTAGAGAGTAGAGTAAAAATAATCCACTCAAACCAGCAACTCCAAATAGACCTAAAGACCATAATGGATATGCTTGGCTCAATAAAATTGCGGCGATAGCACTAAAACTAGCCAAGCAAAAATAACTGAGCGTGTGAATTATTAAATGTAAACGTTGAATCGATCGATCGGCTGTTTGCGATCGACTTATATATGCGAGTTCTTGCTGTTCTAATTGTTGCTCTAATCGATAAATTATTTGCTGTTTAGCATTAGGCTTAGTTAGTCTATATTTGAGATAACTAACAGCCTGTTTTCCAAACTTAGTAATAATATTACCGCGTTCGGCAATTGCGATACTGCGGATAAAAGGTTGTGCCGCTACTACTAAATTATATTCGGGATCTAATGTCCTCGCAATTCCATCAAGAGTAGATAGAGCCTTGAGAATAAAGCTCATTTCTGGAGACAATTGGAATGGCTGTTGGATAAAAAGTGTAGTGATTTCACTCTTGATTTTATCGAATTCCTTGACATCGACTGGTCGATCGGTAAAGCGTTCGAGCATAAATTCGATCGTCCGTCTAATCGGCTGCATATCTTCGACTTGTTCGATCAATCCCAGCTCGATCAAGTTATTGGTAACAGCAACTTCATCTTTCTTCATTATTGCCCAAAAAGTCTCAATCATTCGATCGGTAGAAATATGTTTTAACTCTGCCATCATCCCAAAATCATAGACGACTAATCTACCATCAGCCATAATTGCCATATTGCCAGGATGTGGATCTGCTTGAAAAAATCCATCGACTAGTAGTTGCTTGAGATAACAACAAATACCTAATTGATTGATTTTTTTGGGATCGAAACCGCAAGCTTCCAGAGTGATGCGATCGTCAATTTTGATTCCAGGTAAATAACTCATTGTCAAAACTTTATCTGTCGTATACTTCCAGTAAATTTCAGGAGCAGTAACTAGCTCATTTTCCGTAAAATTCGCCCGAAATCGATCGGCATTTTGACCTTCTTTGGTGTAGTCTATTTCCTGAAATAGGAGAGTAAAAAATTCTTGATTAATGGCTCTAAGTTCTGCCGATCGCTTTTTTGGTAATATTCGATCGCTCCACCAGAGTAATTTTTCAATGACTTGAAGATCGAGTTCAAATAGTCGCCGCAAACCTGGACGTTGCACTTTGATGACAACATCTGTACCCGTTGGTAATTTAGCCCGATGTACCTGTCCCAGACTAGCTGCCGCCAGCGGAATCGGATCGAATTCGGCAAATAATGTTGCTAAGGCTCCCAGTTCTGTTTCAATAATCTCAATGGCTGCTTCGGCTCCAAAAGCAGGCACTCGATCTTGCAATTGACTTAGAGCTTCGGTATAAGTTGGTGGGAAAAAGTCAACTCTAGTCGATAAAGATTGACCGATCTTAATAAAAGTTGGCCCTAAACCGATCGCGGTACGAACTAATTTTTGAGCTTGGCGACGGTGATATCGCTCGTTTTTGGTGGGAAATAGCCAATCTCGCACTAGCGATAATCCCAATCCAATCGCCGCCGTGAAAATTTCGAATTGTCTAGCGCGACATGAATATTTAGCTCTCTGCCACCGAAACTGAGAATCGGGTTTCATCCGACTGGTAGCGACACCAGCTCCAACGGGTTTTGGCTGTCGCGATCCAAATCTCCACATGGTAGATGGCTTTCTCAATTTAATGACGTGCTAGTACTGTGGGGATCGTGAGGGTAAAACAGGTTTTAGCGATTTTGGTGCCGACATCAGCCAATTCTGGTTCTACCGCAGTACTTGTCACAGTAATATTACCTTGAATATGTTCTGTCATCGATTTAACTAAAGCTAGACCTAAACCAGTTCCAGCGATCGCTTGTCGAGTTGTGCCAGCACCGCGCCGGAATTTTTCAAACAGACTGCCTAAGTCTTCATCAGAAATTGGCTGACTGAGATTGGCAATCTTAAAAATCGCTCGATCTGAATCGATCGTCAGCCAAACTTCTACCATTGTGTCTGGAAGGGCAAACTTACCCGCATTTATGAGTAATTCCGCTAAAATATGCTTGAGGCTATCCGCATCAGTCTGGATTTGGGGGGACACCTGAGGCAGATGCAGCGTTAGTTCTAGGGATTTACGATCCGACCATCGATCGGCTACAATTGTCGCCTGCTCGGAGATAAATGGATTGAGAGCGATCTGCTGGGGTAGAGTCTCTAGTTGTCTCGATTCCAACTGCTGAAGTTTGAGAATATTATTAACTAGCTCGATCTCCCGCTGACACTGCTCCTCCAAGATATCCAAATACTGTTCGCGTCGCTCTGGCTCGATCCCTGATTGGCGCAGCAGTCTGATGGCTAAAGACATACTTGTCAGGGGTGTCCGCAACTCATGCCCGATCGTACTAATAAACTCATCTTTGAGTTCATTTGCTTGACTTAATTTTTCCATCCGTTTGCGACCCACATCATGCAACTTCGCTTGCAGTTGGAGACTAGTTTGCACTTGGGATGTCCGATTAGCGACGGCTGTACGCGCTTGTTGGAGATATCTGCGCTGGATTCTGGCTAGGGCGATTTGATAAACCTGACACTGGAGCATTTTTAGCTCGACGGGATGCCAATGACGCGACCGATCGTGTTGGAGCACCAACCAACCCCAGACAGCCGCTGTCGGCTGGCGATCGGGGAGAGTGGTTCCCATCAAGGGGATCATCGCAATACTCGGTAGTCGATCTGCTTGAAAGATCGCTCGATCGGTGGGAGTAGGACGATCGCCACCGTCAAAAATAGTGGGATTGGGCGCGTTTGCCAATGCTGTTTGGCACAAGTAAGAATTCTCTAATAAAAACGATGGCGGTAATTGTGGTAGTTCACCTTGACGAACATCGATCGTCGTTACAATCTGGATCTGAGTGGTTGTTGTTGTCGATGGGCGGGGATCTGGGGCGGGTAACGCTCCGGCTGGCGGGGTGAGGGGGCGATCCCACTCGGATTCCAAGAGCGATTCAGCCTCAGTCTGAAGTGGTGTTGACGGCTGTGGTAAATCACTAGTCTTGAGGGTCAAAACCAGTCCGCGTTTGAGCTGTAATGCTGATACCATATCCGACACAGCAATTTCAAACAATCGATCGATCGGTTGGTTCTCGACGATCGCCTGAGTTAGTTGGTAGTATAACTGAGGGTAAATCTCGGCGATTTGTGCTTGTACCTGAAGATCTGCTTCGACTAAAGCTACTCCAATGTAGTCAGCCACAACTTGGAAGACTAATTCTGTTTCGCGAGACCAGTCTACACCTTTAGTTGCAACTACCAAACAACCAGTTGCTTGGCCCTGGTTGTGAGTTTCTACCACCATCACCTGATAATCAGGAAGTAATGGCATCCGCCATCGGGTTGGTGTCGGTGCAGGGGGAATTGTGAGATGAGTCAATTGACTCGAAATCGAGTTGGTGCGATGGCTAACACAGGCACTAGCCGCAATCCGAATCAGATCTGAGGGTACATATTGAAGTATCCAACAGCCATCTGCTGCAAAGTTGTTAGCTACCGATTGAGCCAACAGAGTCAGCACTTCTGTTCGATCTTCACTAGCCGCTAGCGGCTGAACGATCTCCAAAATGCGTTGTCCAAAATAATCAATTTCGCGAGAATCCTGCATGAGTAATCGAGCGGGTGAGCAGCGGGTGTGGATACTAGACCTACCCATTTATTGTGCCACACTGTTCGATCGCAGTTAATGGTCTAAGTGAGGATCTATCTATCTATACTAAGTATGCCCAGAGATGGGCAGATTGTTGGGCATTTAGAGCGGATCGCGTGTATTTTTTTTTACAGCCGATCGGAGATCGGCTTGACGAAGGGTTTTGACCCATTTTAACCGTTTGGGGAGAATTGCCATGCGGGCGATCGCCAATGGCATCACGATCAGCCAGTGGAGGATAAATAGCGATCCGATCGCAGTTTGGGTAAATAGGGTAGCGATACTAACTTGCCGATTGGCTTGTTGATAACTGCGGCGCAATCCTACCCAACTTGCCCACAACGGCAGCGCGACACCGAGTGAGGCAGTCATTGGCAGTAGGAGCGGTGGATGTTTGAGCCACAGTGCCATCAGCAAGTCGGGGATACCTGCTGGCGGAAGGAGATATTGAATGGACAGAAAGGAGAGCAGATCGAGCGTTTTTTTGGTACCCATTCGATTGCTGGAGATCGCTTGCCAATAGTCGAGATAACGTTGAAATCCGCCTTCAGCCCAGCGGTTGCGTTGATGCCATAGAGCTTTTAGAGTTGTGACACCCTCCTCGCCTACAGGTGGATAGGGCATCAGTTCGATCTCCCATCCAGTGAGATGGAGCCGAATTGTCAGATCTAAATCGTCAGTGATCGTTTCTTCATTCCAACCATCACAACCATCTAACGCTGTACGCCGGACAAATTGACCGTTACCGCGTAATTCTCCTATGCCGCCGCTACTGGTACGTTGCTGCTGGAGGTAAGCGTCTAAAGCCATTTCTGCCCGCTGTCCGCGCGTGAGAAAATTAGTCTCACTATTGACGATCGCTTTGCGGAGTTGGATCGCACCGACGGTTTCGGATTGGAAATAGGCGAGGACTTGGTAGAGAAAATCAGGGGCAACTTGGGCATCAGCATCAAAGACACCGATAATGTCACCCTGCATCAGTGAGAGTACTTGATTGAGGGCAGCAGATTTACCGCCGATATCTCGCTGGGTGCGATGAAGTACTTGCAGTTGAGGGTACTTTTGGGCGAGTTTATCTAATATTTCGGGGGTGCGATCGGTGCTATCATCGTCGATCGCCCATACTTCATACCGATCGGCAGGATAATCTAGATTGCATAGACTCTCGACGAGATTGGTGATGACTGCTGCTTCATTTTTGGCAGCGATCGCGAGTGATATAAATGGGTAAGTCTGGGGGGGGATAAACGATGGGGGCGGAGCTACTTTGGTAGTGACTAGTTTTAGTGCCCGCAGACAAAATATACTCGCGATCGCCCAGGCTAAGAGATAGCCCCAACTAATCAGATGTAGTGCGGCAACTCCCACCCATAGACTGCCCAAGATCGTTGCTGCTTTGAGTCTTCGATAAGCTATCCCTACAGACCAATCGATCGTCGGTATGGTGGTATCTTCAACGGGTAGCTGCAAGCTGCGATCGGTCATGTTGAGGGGAGTAGGAATTGGTAGGTAATGACTAGCGAGTAGAAGTTGGCATAGACCCAAGCCCGATCTTGTTTGGTATTCTTTCGCTTATTTACACATCTTAACCTGACTGGGGATGAGTGCGATCGGTAAAGCTCGATCCTGTTTGACCTGAGTTCGGGTGACTACTTGTAATAAGCACAAGCGGCAGACGATATGTACTGGCGGTTGGCGATTTTACTAGTGAGGGCAGAACCCGTGTCTGGGGGTTGTCTTGATTCGCTAAACCCTCGGGAAACCCGAGGAGCGCGAATCGCTCCGACCCCCAGACCCCCCGTTGAGAAGCGGAACGCCGCCTCTCAAACTCTCCTGCGTAAGGGTCGATTTGTGGGTAGCGGAGAGCGGAATGCGCTCCATTCTAGATTTTAGTTGGGAGTTACTTTGACAAGCCCTACGACGTATGACGCATCTGCAAACCGTTGGGGAACAAAGGCTTAGATTAGAATCGCTACTCTCTACCCTCTACCCTCTATTAGATATCGATGGCTGATGCGGGATCTAATTCCCAGCGATCTCGATCGCGTTGTTCCATCATTTCCTCGATCTCTAGAGGTGAATCATCATCTACAGTTACTCCTACCGCCTGAGCCAATTGTTCGGTATCGTTTTGGTTGGCAACTGCGGTAGTGCCACCAACGGCTTCGTCACCATTTACTTCTGCTCGATAAGCATCATCCTCAGCATCTGGATCTGCGCCTATTAATGAATTCGTTCCTGGGTCTTGCATATACTCGTTCCAATCAGTTAATTGGTTTGAGTTTAGCCAAAACCCTGAGGATAGTTATCTTCCAAAAGGAAGAACTCCTGTTGTGCAGTTGACAGTTGACAGCGGATTGCAGCGATCGATTTGTTGGCGGGAATGAGTGTAATCTCGATCGACACGATCGTCAACTGTTAACTGTTAGTCGATCTGTACCGATTTTGGTGCTGGGTTTGACACTCCCCCCATTAGGTGAGGTTTCGCATTCGCTCACTCTCACCTAAAAAATAGGGGGATTCTCGGTTCAATGACTCATCTTGCTGACTTTGATTTACATCATTATCAGTAGAGGACGAATCTCCCTGAGCGTTTTCAGTATCTAGTACTGAGCTTCCCACATGCCCTGCGGTAGCTATTCCTTTCTTGAGAATGTTGATGGCGGCATTCTCGTCACGATCCGCCGTATATCCACAGTGAGGGCATTTATGGGTTCTAGTGCTTAATGTTTTCTGCACTCGTTTACCACAATTAGAGCAATCTTGGCTAGTATATTGGGGAGCTACAGCAATCGTAGTTCGCCCAAAGATTCGTCCAAAATACTCAATCCAAACCCTGAATTGATACCAGCTAGCATCGCTAATTGATTTAGCCAACTTACGGTTTTTCACCATATTCGCAACTCTCAAGTCTTCATACACCACAACGTCGTTAGACGTTACTACGCACCGTGCGAGTTTCACTGCATGGTCTTTGCGTTGGCGCGATACTTTTAAGTGCTTTCTACTTAATTTATTCTTGGCTTTTAGATAGTTATTAGACTGCTTTATCTTCTCCTGTTTCCTGGTTTTACTAAACTTTCTAGACACTCGTTTCTGAAGTCTTTTGATAGACTTTTCGGACTTCCTCAAGAATCTAGGGTTTTCAACTTGCTCACCATTTGAATCAGTGTAGAAATGGTTTAAGCCTACATCTAATCCAATGGTTTTACCCGTTGGCGTAGTATCAACATTCCGCTCTGTTTTAATCAAGAATTGAGCATAATAGCCATCAGCCCGTCGAACTAATCGAACTCTTTTGATTTGTTCTACTTGATAGTAGTGCAAGTCATAAGTCCCAACCAGTTTCATTCTGCCGATATTATGCCCATCGGTCAAAGCTAGGTGTTTCCGATCCTCGGATAGTGCCCATCCAGAAGTTTTATATTCAACTGAATTGCCACGTCGTTTGAACTTTGGATAACCTTTCTTACCCTTGATTTTCTTCTTGCAATTTTCGTAGAAACGAGATATTGATGACCAAGCTCTTTCAGCACTGGCTTGTCTAGCCATCGAGTTAAGTTTGTTGGCAAACAAAAACTCTTTAGACAAGGCTTTGCAAAGTGCTGAAAGGTCGTACTTACCAATTTTGGCATTGTCCATCCAGTAACGAACGCAACTATTGCGAACAAACAGAGCAGTACGAATCGCTTCATCAATGAGGCGGTACTGCTGTTGAGTTCCAGATAGTTTGAATTCGTAGACTAGCATCGTGCTTCTGTTTGTTTACGACAAACATCATAGCGTAAAACTATGAATAAATCAATGAATCGAGCAAGGTGGTATCATTGTGTGAAAGGCGGTAGGCGGCGCGACGTTTTCGGGGGAAGCTTCCCCCGAAAAGCTCGCTTACTAAAGTCAACTGGGCGGATGACCCGACCAGTGCTCGTGTCGTCTTTCATCCGTGCTTATGTCGCTTACAACGTCTACAACGTTGTCCTGAAAAAGCTTTAACGTTGTAGAAGCTTTCCATATCGATAATTTCTCCCTTGATTACACACGCCGCTTTTTCCAATCACGAAAATATTCAATTGTCCACCCTCTGAC